>JBBIIQ010000096.1:0-7721 GCA_037446405.1 Armatimonadota bacterium
GGTCAGCACCACCATCATCACCGTGGTCATCGCCTTCATCGGCGTCTACCTGGGACAGACCGGGGCGTTCAGCCGCATCATGGAATGGTTCAACGGCCTGGCGGGATACACCACCACCGTGGCGGACAAGGAGGTCAAGAACGTCCTCTACATGACCCCCTACGGCCCCATGACCTGGTCGGTGTGGATCTGGGGCATCCTGGCGCTGGTCTTCTGCTACCTGGGCTCAGTCCTGCCCATCTGGCGCTTCGCCCAGCCCGTCAACTACGTCTCCTTCTGGCTGGTGATCGCCGGCATCATCGGGGCCATCATCGGCATCTTCATCACCCGGCCGGGCTTCGCGGACTTCCCCGCCTTCACCGGCTTCTACGCGGTGGGCGTGCTGGCGCCGGGGGTCGCCACCCCGCTGTGGCCCATCATCTTCGTCACCATCGCCTGCGGGGCCATCTCCGGCTGGCACAGCCTGGTGACCACCTCCGGGACCTCGCGGCAATTGGAGCGGGAGACCGACACGCTGCCGGTGACCGCCGGAGCCATGTACACTGAGGCGATCCTGGCCGTGCTGGCCCTGACCTTCGCCGTGGCCGGGTTTGGCGGCTTCGCCGGCTACAAGGAGGCGCTGGCCCGCGGCGGCGGGGCGGTCTTCGCCGGCGGAATGGCCAAGTTCCTCAACGTGCTCGGCGTGCCCACCGACTTCGGGGCCGCCTTCGGCTCCGTCTTCCTCGTCATCATGGCGCTCACGGTCATGCAGCTCGTCCTGCGCTTCATGCGCATCGCCAGCGCCGAGCTCCTCGGCGACCGGGTGCCCGCCTTCCGCAACCCGCACTTCGGCTCCGTCATCGCCATCCTCTTCACCCTGCTGATCCTGTGGACCGGGTTCTGGGCGCGCATCTGGATCCTGTTCGGCGGGTCCAACCAGCTCTTCGCCGGCCTGGCCCTGATGCTGGTCTCCATCTGGCTGGCCAACCAGGGGAAGACCTACCGCTGGGTGGCCTACCCGGCCGTCTTCATGTACGTGACCACGGTGGCCGCCCTGCTGGTCACCGGCTGGGTCAGCCTGCAGGCGGCGCTCAAGCCCGGCCTGGCGGCGCCCTTTGTCCTCGGCAACCTGGTGGCGGCGGTCATCGCCTTCGTTCTGGTGGTCCTGGCGGTGGTCCTGGCCATCGACGGCCTGCGGTCGTTCCAGCGGGCGCGGCTGCAGCCCGCGGCGGCCACGTAGAAGAGTCTCCCTGGGGGAGGGAGCGTGCTCCCTCCCCCGCAGCGAGGGGGCGCAGGTGACCACCCTCGACATCGTCACACCCACACTGACGTACTTCTTCCACTGCGCCCACTGCGAGACGGCCCTGAGCGCGGTGGGGGTGGGGCGGCTGGTGCACGACCAGGAGATCAACGAGTACCCGGAGGATATCAAGGAGCACTACCTGGCGCTGTGCGACTGGGTGCGCGCCCTGGCCGCCCGGCATGCGGGGAGGCTGCGGGTGCGCATCGTGGACGCGCATTCGCCCCGGGGGCTGTGGATGGCCCTGCGCCACGGCGCCCGCACCTTTCCCCTCTTTGTCCTGGACGGCCGGCGCATCGCCGCCGGAGGCGACCTGGCCGGCGTGGCGGCGCTGCTGCGGGAGCGGCTCGGCCCCTTGAGCGGCGAGCCGCACGCGGGCGCGCCGCCGGAGGTGAGGAATGCCTGAGGAGAAGCGGTCCTTCCTGTCGACCTTCCGCCGCCAGCTCAAGGATTTCGTCTACGGGATGGCGGCGCACGAGATGACGCGCCACGCCCTGAAGACCCGCGGCAGCATGGAGCACCTCTTCATCCTCATCACCATGGGCGACCTGCTGGGCGTGCCGATCCTCCCGCCGTACTACTCGCTGCGCCTGCTGCCCTACGTCGTGCCGCAGATCTCCACCTGGAAGCGGAGCATGCTGCGGGAGCGGGACCTGACGGATGCCCTCTCCTGACCCAGCGGGCGCCGCCCCCCTGGCCCGCTTCTTCCACGACTTCCCGCAGCGCCGCTACATCATGTTTGGCGGCAAGGGCGGTCTGGGGAAGACCACCTTCTCCGCGGCCACCGCCTACTACCTGGCCCGCCGCGGCTACAAGGTCCTGGTCTTTTCCGTCGACCCCCAGGCCTCCCTCTCCGACATCTTCCAGCGGGACATCTACGGCCGGGGCCCCGTGGAGATCATCCCCGGCCTCTTCGCCCAGGAGATCGACGCCGACCGGCACATCAGGGAGTACCAGGACCAGATCCGCCGCAAGATCCTGGAGATGTACGGCTTCGACCGCGTCCCCGACGAGATCGAGCACTACATCGCCGCGGCCTCGGCGGAGCCGGCCATGGAGGAGAGCGCCATCTTCGACCAGGTGGTGGACATCGTCGTCGCCGGGCAGTACGACTACTTCATCTACGACCTGGTCCCCCTGGGCCACGCCCTCTACTACCTGAGCATGGCCAGCGTCTACGACGAGTGGATCGACCGCATCACCCGGCTGCGCGAGGAGATGCAGCAGTATGCGGAGATGGCCGCCCGCTTCAGGGGGGAGCAGCTGCAGGAAGACCTGATCCTGCAGGAGCTGCAGGACATCCGGCAGCGCATCACCACCAGCAGCCGCATCCTCACCGACCAGGCCAGGACGGCGTTCTTCTTCGTCGTCGTCCCCGAGGAGATGGTCCTGCTGGACACGCAGAAGGCGGCGCAGCTCTTCTCCCGCTTCCAGGTGCCCCTCAGCGGCTACATCGTCAACCGCGTCCTGCCCGAGGCCCTGGCCCGGCAGGAGATCCCCGACTACCTGCGGCACCGGCTGCAGATGCAGCAGGGCTATCTGCAGAAGATCAGCGACCTCTTCGGCGGGCAGGTGCTGGCCTGGATTCCGGAGTTCGAGCGGGACGTCACCGGGCTGGAGATGATCGCGCGCATGGCCGAGGCCATGTTTGGGGGAGACGGACGTGAGCCTGCAGACCGCTAGCGCCACCTGGGAGGACCTGGTGCAGGAACCGCTGTCCGCCGTCATCGAGGCCCGCCCCACCCTGAAGTACCTCTTCTTCGGCGGCAAGGGCGGCGTGGGCAAGACGGTGCTGGCCGGGGCGGCGGCCCTGGGGCTGGCCCAGCGGGGGCGGCGCGTCCTGCTGGTCTCCACCAACCCGGTGCACAGCCTCAGCGGGCTGCTGGACCAGGACGTCTTCGGCCGGGTCACCCCGGTGCGGGGAGCGGAGGGGCTGTGCGCCCTGGAGATCGACACACGGGAGACCATCGAGCGGTCCAAGCGGGAGATCAAGGAGAAGATCGACTGGTTCCTCAAGTACGCCGAGATCCGCACGCGCGCCGACGCCTTCGTCGAGTCAGCCACCATGAACCCGGCCTTCGAGGAATCGGCCATGTTCGAGAGCATGATCGACGTGATCTTCCGCGGTGAGTACGAGGTCTACGTCTTCGACACGGCCCCCACCGCCAACGCCCGCAGGCTCCTGGGGATGTCCGCCGTCTACTCCATGTGGGTGCAGAAGATGGTGCAGAGCCGGGAAGAGGCCCGCTCGCTGCGGCGGCTCCTCTCCTACAGCAAGCAGGAGGAGGCCGACCCGCTGCTGGACTACCTGCTGCACTTCCGCGACCGCATCGCCGCCGCCAAGCGGCTGCTCACCGACACCGGCCTGACGGCCTTCTTCTTCGTCACCCTGCCCGAGGCGCTGCCCATCGCCGTGGTCCGCCGCTTCATCTCCTGGTTCCAGGACTTCGGCATCCCCATCGGCGGCGTCATCGTCAACGGCGTGATCCACCGCGCCATGGTCCCTGAGTCCGCTCCCCCCTTCGTCCTCAACCGCATCGCCGCTCAGGAGACCTACCGGGAGGAGATCGGGCGGGCCTTCCCCGGCATGGTCCGCGCCGTCATCCCCCTCTTCGAGACCGAGGTGCGCGGCGTGCCCATGCTGCAGCGTGTGGCCCGCGTGCTCTTCGCCCCGGGGGTGGGCCCATGACGATGCACGTGCTGGAGGCGTTCAACCCCGTCGTCGGCCGCACCGCGTTCATCGGCCTCTTCCTCCCCGAGCCCTGGCGCCTCAGCCGCGCCGTGGTCACGCCGGACGTGCAGACCACGGTGCGCGAGGGAGAGCGGCAGTGGGTGGCCTCCGGCGAGACGCGGCACGTCCTCGTCCATGGGCTGCGGCGGACGGAGCGCGCCGACCTGGTGGTGCGCATCACCCCGGGCGCGGCCCGCCGCCCCCTGGCCTCCCGGGTGGGGGCGGAGGGCGGGGCCGTCACCGTGGGCGGCCACCCCGGGGAGTTCCACCTGGGACGGCGGCGGGACGGGTGGCTCTCCTCCCGGACGGTGCCCCTGGTGCGGGTGCGCCACTACTGCGAGCGCACCCGGCGGACGGTCCTGCTGGAGGTCTGCGGTGAGCTGCCGCCGGAGGAGCTGAGGGCGCTGCTGGGTGCGTTCCAGCGGATGGAGTGCCACAGCGGGGCCTGAGGCCGCCCTGAGAGGAGCCCAAGCGGGGCCTGAGCGGCTGCGCGCCTAGTGCGAGGCTGAGCGATGCACTATCCCTGGTGGCATGTCCCCTTCCTCACGGCGCCGATGCTCATCGCCATCGTCGCCGTCCTCCACGTGCTGGTGGCGCACTACGCCGTGGGCGGCGGGCTGTTCCTGGCCGCGGAAGCCACGTACGCCTACCGCACGCACAACCACCGCTACCTGGACTACCTGCGGCAGCACGCCTGGTTCTTCATCCTGCTCACCGTGGTCTACGGCGCCATCACCGGGGTGGGCATCTGGTGGACCATCGGCCTGGCCTCCCCCCTGGCTACGGAGAGCCTGATCCACATCTTCGTCTTCGGCTGGGCCATGGAGTACGTCTTCTTCATCCTGGAGATCGTCTCGGCGTTCATCTTCTACTACTTCTGGGGGCGGCTGCCGCCGCGGACGCACCAGGCGGTCGGCTGGATCTACGCCGTCTCGGCCTGGATCAGCCTGGTGCTGATCACCGGCATCACCGGCTTCATGCTCAACCCGGGCGCCTGGCCGCAGCGGCAGAGCTTCTGGGTGGGGTTCTTCAACCCGCAGTTCCTCCCCCAGGTCGCCGCCCGCACGGGCGGGGCCTTCCTCCTGGCTGCGCTCTACGTCTACCTGCACGCGGCCTTCAAGGTCAAAGACCCCGCGCTGCTCCGCCTGATCGAGCAGCGCTCCGCCCGGCCGGCGCTGGCGGGCAGCATCCTCATCGTCCTGGGCGGGGCGGGCTGGTACCTCTTCCTGCCGGCCTCCGCGCGCGCGGCGCTGGCCGCGGCCAGCGTGCTCAACGTCCTTGTGGTCCTCCTGTTCGCCATCACCGTGGCGGTCTTCGTCATGCTCTACCTGGGCCCGTACCGCAACCCCGGCTGGCTCTCTCCCGGGTTTGCCCTCCTCTTCCTCGGCCTGGGCCTGGCCGCGGTGACCAGCGGCGAGTATGTCCGCGAGGCGGTGCGCAAGCCGTTCATCGTCTACAACGTCGTCCTGGGCAACCAGATCCTTCCCGCCGAGTTGCCCCGGCTGCGCGCGGCGGGCATCCTCCAGGGAGGCGTCTGGCCCCGCGCCTTCGTCTCCACCCACTACCCGCACCTGCTGCGCGAGGGACGGGTGGACCAGGAAGGGCTGCTGCGGCTGCCGCAGGCCGACCAGGTCCTGCTGGGAGAGGCCCTCTTCATGCACGCCTGCAACAACTGCCACGCCTCCCGCTCCGGCTTCTCCGCTCTGCGCAACCTGATGCGCGGGTGGACCCCCGAGATGGTGCGCGCCGTCACCGAGCATCCGGAGCGGGTGCACTTCTTCATGCCACCGTGGGCCGGCACGGAAGCTGAATCCCGGCTGCTGGAGCAGTACCTCCGGACCCTGGTGCTGCCCTCCCCTGTGGAACTCCCTGAGCCGATGGGAGGCCGGCGGTGAATCCCGCCGATCTGGCCGCCCCGCCCAGCCCCCTGGGCTTCCCCGCTCCCTACTGGTTCCTCGTCCTGCTCAAGGTGGCGGGCTTCACCCTGCACATGGCACCGATGCACCTCTGGACCGCCGGGCTGCTTGTCGCCCTGCTGCTGATCCGCCGCCCCGATGCGCACGCCAGGCTGCTGGGGGAGCGGCTGATCACCCAGCTCCCCGTGGTCATCGCCCTGGGAATCAACTTCGGCATCGTCCCTCTGCTGTTTCTCCAGGTGGCCTATTACCGCGTCTTCTATCCGGCCACGGTGCTGGTGGCCTGGTCCTGGTTCGCCGTCATCCCGCTGCTGGTGCTGGCCTACTACGGCGTCTACCTGTACGCGGGGGGCCTGCGGCAGACGCGGCTCGGCCGCCTGCACCGCCTGGCTGGCTGGGTGGCCGCGGCGGCCTTCCTGGCCATCGGCTTCGCTTTCGCCAACGCGCTGACGCTGATGACGCGGCTCGACGCCTGGCCCGACCTGTGGCGGGCCACCAGCCGTGCCGGCGCGCCGCTGGGGACCGCCCTCAACCTCTCCGACCCCAGGCTGCTGCCGCGGTGGCTGATGCTGCTGGCCCTGGCGCTCGTCACCACGGCCGCCTATGCGGTGGTGGACGCGGGGCTCTTCGTCCGCGGCCTGCCGGCGGCCTACCGCCGCTGGGTGGCCGGCTTCGCCCTGCGCCTGGCCACGCTGGGGGTAGTGGGGTTCGCCCTCTTCGGCTCGTGGTACGCCTTCGGCACCTGGGGGGCGGAGGTGCGGCAGGCGATGCTCGGCCGGCTGGCCCCGCTCACCGCGGCCACCGCCGCCGCGCCGGCCCTCCCCTGGCTGCTCATCGCCAGGCAGCGCCGCGGCCCCACCCCGGGCGCGGCCCTGGCCACCGGTCTGGCGCAGTTCGGCGTCCTCGCCCTCAACGCCACGAGCCGACAGGTGGTGCAGAACGTGGAGCTGGCCCGCTTCCTGGATGTGGCCGCCGAGCCGATGCGGACGCAGTGGAGTCCGCTGGTCGTCTTCCTGCTCCTCCTGGCCGGCGGCGTGGGGGTGATCCTGTGGATGGTGGGCAGGGCCAGGAGCACCCTGCGTCCGGTGCCTCACTGATCGTCTACCGGCCCGTCGGGTACGTGGCAGGGGCGCATCCTCACGGTGCGCGGGCTGGACGCCATGAACGGTACCCCCGTGCTGGACCTGAAGGCCGAGTAGGGAGCAAGACCGGCACCGGGGAATCTTTCCTGCACCTACTCCCTTGCGCTGGACGGAGGGCACCTGTGGAGCTGCGCAGCGTCAAGATCCTGAAGCCTGATGAGGTGAACCTGATCCTGGGGCAGGCCCACTTCATCAAGACCGTCGAGGACCTGCACGAGGCGCTGGTGGGCGCTGTGCCCGGCCTGAAGTTCGGCCTGGCCTTCTGCGAGTCATCGGGACCGGCGCTGGTGCGCTGGAGCGGGACCGACCCGGAGCTCGTCGAGCTGGCCAGGCAGAACGCCTTCGCCCTGGCGGCCGGCCACTGCTTCCTCATCTTCCTGCGCGACGCCTTCCCCATCAACGTGCTGAACGCGGTCAAGCAGGTCCCGGAGGTCTGCGGCATCTACTGCGCCACCGCCAATCCCGTTGAGGTGGTCCTGGTGGAGACGGAGCAGGGACGCGGCATCCTCGGGGTGATCGACGGCCTCCGCTCCCGGGGGATCGAGGGCGAATCGGAGATCGCAGAGCGCAAGGCGCTGCTGCGGCGGTTCGGCTACAAGCTCTGATATGGAAGGACCGGTCAAGTGGTTTGTGGACGGTCGCCTGGTGGTTCA
>JBBIIQ010000097.1:0-7581 GCA_037446405.1 Armatimonadota bacterium
ACCTGATCGCTGCCCTCAACGCGGCCGGGCGCACCGACATCGTCGTCAACGATCTGCTCGGCAGCGACGGCAAGTGGCGCAACCTGGCAAAGCGCCAGCTCGCCGACGTCGTGCCGCCCACCGAGCTGTTCTCCCGCCTCTTCCGGCCGTTCATCTGGGTGCTCAACGGCGCGGCCAACACCACCCTCTCCCTCTTCGGCCTGCGCGCGCCCAGGGGCCGGCACGTCTACTCGCCGGAGGAGATCCGCCTGCTGGTCAGCGAGAGCCGCCGCGCGGGCGTCGTCGAGGAGGAGGAGGCGCTGCTGGTGCACCGCGTCTTCAAGTTCGCCGACCGCCTGGTGGAGGAGGTGATGGTGCCGCGGGTCTCCGTGCGCGGCGTGCCCAAGAGCGCCACGGTAGCCGACGCCGTGACCGCGGTGCGCGAGGCGGGCTTCACCCGCCTGCCGGTCTTCAGCGAGGACCTGGACCACATCGTAGGCATGGTGCACGCCAAGGACCTGCTGCTGGCGCAGGCGGAGGGGCGGGAGGGGGAGCCCGTGGACCGGGTGATGCGCCCCGTGCTCTACGTCCCCGAGATGAAGCCGGTGGTGGACCTGCTGGAGGAGATGCGCCGCCAGGGGATCCAGCTGGCCGTGGTGCTGGACGAGTTTGGCGGCACCTCGGGTATCGTCACCATCGAGGACCTCCTGGAGGAGCTGGTGGGGGAGATCCCCGGGGAGTTCCGCCCGGAGCGCCGCCTGGTAGTCCTGCAGCAGCCGGACCGCATCGTCGTGGATGCGGCCATCCCCCTGGACGAGCTGAACGAACGCTTCCACATCGCCCTGCCCGCTACCGCCGCCAACACCCTGGGCGGCTTCATCTTCCACCACCTGGAGGCGATTCCGGAGGCGGGGACGACCTTCCGCTACCAGGGGCTGGAGTTCCGCATCGAGTCGGCGACGCGGACGCGGATCGGCCTGGTGCAGATCCGCAGGGTCAGACCTTAGGACTAGCGCACCACCCTGGGAGCCTCCAGGACCACAGCGGCGGCCAGCTGCGCCGCCTGGGCCAGCAGGCGCGGGTCCAGCCGCTCCAGGACGTCGCCCGGAGTGTGGATCAGCGCGTCGTCCCCGGTGTGCAGGAAGACGGCCGGGATGCCGGCCCGCTCGAACGAGGCGTGGTCACTGCCCCCGGGCAGGCGGAAGCGCGGCAGGGCGATGCCCAGCCCCGCCGCGGCCCGCTCGGCCGCCTCCACCAGCGACCCGTTGCCGCTGCCGTTTCCGGCGCGCAGCGTGCCCACGCCTACCATGTCCAGGTTGACCATGGCGGCCACCTGCCCGCCCCGCTGGCGGACATAGTGCGCCGACCCCAGCAGGCCGCGCTCCTCCGCGCCGAAGGCGACGACCTCCAGTGACAGCTCCAGCGGCACGCCGCCCAGCAGGCGCGCCGCCTCCAGGGCGGCGGCCACTCCTGAGGCGTTGTCGTTGGCGCCGGGACTCACCTCCACCGTGTCCAGGTGCGCGCCGACCACGACGGTCCGGTCGCTGCGCCCCTGGCGGCGGCCGACGACGTTCCAGGTGGTGCGCTGCTCCATCACCGTCTCCACGCGCAGGTGGACACGCACCTCGCCCTGACGCAGCAGCCCCAGGAGCCGCTGCCCCGCCTCCTGAGTCACGACCACCGCGGGGATGCGCGCCGGCGCCAGCAGGGTCACCTGGGGCACCGGGTCGGGCGTGTGGTTGTAGATGATGATGGCCACCGCCCCCGCGGCCGCGGCGTTGGCCACCTTGTCGCGAAAGAGGAACCCCGCCGGCCCGCGCTGCACGAGGGCGATCCGGCCGCTAACCCGCTGCAGCTCCTCGGGGCGGCCGACCCCCCCGTCGGCCAGCGCCGCCTCGATCCCCGCGGGCGGGGTGGCGGCGGAGTACTCGGGCACGACCGTGGGGACGGTCTCCCCGCTGGCCACCAGCCGCAGGGTGGAGCCGCGGACCTCGAAGTAGAGGAAGGAAAAGGGCTGCCGCTCCACGGTGTACCCCCACGCGCGCAGGCTGCCCTCCACGTAGTCCGCCGCACGGAGGAAGGCGGGTGTCCCGGAGGGACGCGGACCAATCTCCCGGGAGAGGACCGTGGCATGTCGGAGGGCGCCCTCCGGCGAGGCCGCTGGCAGCGCGGGCGCAGCCAGCGCCGGCGCCAGCAGCAGCGGCGCCAGCAGCAGCAGGAGCAGCACCCCGGCCGCCTGGCGGGTGGGGCGGAGGGTGCCGGGGAAAGGCCTCATCTGGTGCCGGCCAGGGCCAGCAGACGGACGAGACGACGGTTCACCGCCTTGAGGACGGCCCTGACCACGGCACGGCTGTCATTCCTCGTGTACGGCACCGTCCCCACCAGCAGCTCCTCCCCCGTCGGGGAGGCCAGCACCAGGGCCACGCTGATCGCGGCGCCGAGGGGAAAAGGCGTATAGGTGATCTCCTCCACCTCCGCGGTCCACCCCGGCGGCAGCAGCTGCGCCAGGGCGGCGGTCGTCGCCTGCGCCATCGCCCGCAGCGGGCCGCCTCCGGCCGCCGGGCCGCTGGCGACACCAGAGTAACGCCGTCCCTCCAGCTCCAGTTCCACGCGCGCGCTCGCCTGCCCCCCCTCCACGGTCAGGCTCAGCGGGCCGATGCGCAGGCGCGTTCCCTCTTCCACCACCGCCTGCTGCAGCACCGCCATCGCCTCCATCTCATGGGCGTGCAGCAGCGGCCGTTCCAGGGACTTCGCCGCGGAGGAGGCGCGGCTGGCCATGGTGATCAAGTCGTCCACCGTCGCCCCGGGGTGCGCCTCACGCTCTCCGCTGCGCCGTCCCCCCGCCAGGCCGACGCTGGCGGTGAGGGAAAACCCCTCCAGCTCGGGCAGGCTGAGCCCCTGGATCGCGGCCAGGAGCCTCTCCGCCAGCGCCTCCGCCTCCGCCGCCGGGCGGGTGGTGACCAGGGCGAACTCGTCGCCGCCGTAGCGGCAGAGCAGGTCCTGCGCCGTGTCCGTCACCCGCAGGAGGGCGGAGGCCACCGCGCCGATCAGCCGGTCCCCCGCCACGTGACCGAAGCGCCTGTTCACCAGGCGGAAGCGGTCCAGATCGATGAAGATGATGACGATCTCCCGCCCCTGCGCCAGCAGCTCGGCCGCACGCTGCCGCAGCGTCCCCGGCCAGGGCAGCCCCGTCAGGGGGTCGGTGAGTTTGCCCAGCTCGTGCAGGACCTCCAGGCGGGTGACCATACCGATCAGCCGCCCGTGCTCGACCACCGGGAGCTGGTTCACGTCGCGCGCCTCCAGGAGCTGGTAGGCGGTGGTGACGGGCTCATCAGGGCCGATCACCGCCAGGTCGGTGGTCATGACGTCTCCCACCAGCCTGTAGAGGGCCTGCCCCAGGAGGTCGCGGGCGGTGATGATCCCCAGGATGCGCTGCCCCTCGACGATGGGCAGGGCGCCCACGCGGTGCTCCAGCATGGTGCGCATCGCCGCCGCCACGCTGGCGTCCCGCGGCAGCGTGACCAGGTCCACGCGCATCAGCTGCCGGACGGTCTTCACGTCGCCTGCCGCACCCTCCCGTCTTCATCATACGGGAGCGCGGCGGGGGAACCATCCGTCGTCAGAAGGAATCTCCGGGGCGCGAATGAGGTGGGAGCTCTGCGCCGGACGCCTCGGCCTGCACGGCGGCCAGGGCCTGCCGCAGCTTCGCGTAGGTGGCCTCCAGGTGCTCGGGAAGCACCTTCACATCGGCGAGAACCGGCATGAAGTTTGTGTCCCCCACCCAGCGGGGAACGACGTGCAGGTGCAGGTGCTCCTCCACCCCCGCCCCCGCAGCCCGGCCCAGGTTCAGCCCTACATTGAACCCCTCCGGCTGCAGGGCGGCCTGCAGCGCACGCATCACCAGGACCAGGCTGTCCATCAGGTCCAGCCGTTCCTCCCGGTCCAGGTCCTCGGGGCGAGCCACGTGGCGCAGCGGGGCCACCATGACGTGCCCACTGTTGTAGGGGAAGGAATTGAGGATGACGTAGACGCGCCGGCTGCGGTGCAGGATGAGGCGGGCGCGGTCGTCGCCGGCAGCTGGAGCGGCACAGAGGAAGCAACCCTCCTCCCGCGGCCCCATCACGTACCCGGCCCGCCACGGCGCCCAGAGCGGCCTCACGACCGGCGCGCCCTCCGCCGCTCCAGGGCGTCCAGCCAGCGCAGCGCCTCTTCCGCCGCCGCCTGCTCCGCCTCCTTCTTGCTGCGGCCCCGCCCCTCCCCGACCACGTTGCCTTCTACTTCCACGCGCACGAGGAAGGAGCGGGCGTGGTCAGGCCCCACCGCCTCCACGATCCGGTAGCGCGGCAGCCGGCCGCTCCCCTGGAGGCGCTCCTGGAGCTGGCTCTTGAAGTCTTCGGCGCGGCCGGGGAGGCTCTGCAGCAGCTCCCCCAGCCAGCGGGTGGCCAGGGCGTGGGCCACTCCATAGCCGGCGTCCGCGTACACCGCCCCCAGCACCGCCTCCACGGCGTCGGCCAACAGGCCGGGCCGCTCCCGCCCTCCGCCCTTCTCCTCTCCCCGGCCCAACAGGAGGTAGCCGCCCAGGCGCAGGCGCCTCCCCAGGTGCGCCAGCGCCGCCTCGCTGACCAGGCGAGCGCGCTCCTTGGCCAGCTCCCCTTCGCTGCGCTCGGGGTACTGCCGGAAGAGGTAGTCGCTGACCACCAGGTTGAGGACCGCGTCCCCGAGGAACTCCAGCCGCTCGTAGTGCTCCGTGCGCGCTCCCCGCTCGTGGGCAAAGGAGTCGTGGCGCAGGGCGAGCTCCAGCAGGCTGCGGTCGCGGAAGCGCACGCCCAGGGCCTGCTGCAGGGCGTCCAGCTGCGCCGCGCGTTCCTGCAGCGAGGCCGGGACGTCCCTGGGGCGGCTGCGGGGCATGGGCTCAGGACATGCGGCGGACGATGAGGATGGCGTTGTGCCCGCCGAAGCCGAAGGCGTTAGACATGGCCGTGGCGATGCGCGCCTCGCGCGGCCGGTTCGGCACGTAGTCGAGATCGCACTCCGGATCGGGGTGCTCGTAGTTAATGGTCGGGGGGATGGCACCACGGGTGATGGCCAGCACGCAGGCGATGAACTCCACGCCCCCCGCCGCGCCCAGGAGGTGCCCCATCATGGACTTGGTGGAGCTGACGGCGAGACGCCGGGCGTGGGCGCCGAAGACCTTCTTGATGGCCAGGGTTTCCAGCCGGTCATTGTAGGGCGTGCTGGTGCCGTGGGCGTTGATGTAGTCAATCTCCTCCGGTGCCATTCCCGCGTCCGCCAGGGCGTTGCGCATGCTGCGGGCGGCGCCGTCCGCCTCCGGGTCGGGCTGGGTGATGTGGTAGGCGTCGCCGCTCATGCCGTAGCCCACCAGCTCGGCGTAGATGCGGGCGCCGCGGCGCTCGGCGTGCTCCAGGGCCTCCAGGACCACCACCCCCGCCCCTTCCCCCATGACGAACCCGTCGCGCGTGGCGTCGAAGGGGCGGACCGCCCGCGCCGGGTCATCGTTGCGCGTGGACATGGCCTTCATGGCGCAGAAGCCGGCCACGCTCAGCCTGGTGATGGCCGCCTCCGTCCCGCCCGCGATCATGGCGTCGGCATCGCCCCGCTGGATGATGCGCATGGCGTCGCCGATGGCGTTGCCGCCGCTGGCGCAGGCGGTGACCACGCTGGAGTTGGGGCCCTTGGCCCCGGTGAGGATGGAGACCACCCCCGAGGCCATGTTCATGATCACGTTGGGGATGAAGAAGGGGCTGACCCGGTGCGGGCCCTTCGTCTCCAGGATCCGCGTCTGCTCCTCCCAGGTGATGGCTCCGCCGATGCCGGAGCCGATGAGGACGCCCACGCGAGGGGCGTTGCCCGGGGTGATGGCCAGCCCCGAGTCCTCCAGGGCCATCCGCGCCGCCGCGTAGGCGAAGAGGACGAAGCGGTCGTTGCGGCGGACCTCCTTGCGGTCCATGAAGTCGGTGGGGTCAAAGTCCCGCACCTCGGCGGCGATCTGCGTCTCCAGCCCGGTGGGATCCCAGGCGGTGATGCGTCCCACCCCGGAGCGGCCCTCCATCATGGCGTTCCAGAACCTGTCCGCGCCGATGCCCACCGGGCTGACCACCCCCAGCCCGGTGACCACCACCCGTCGCTCCGCCTGCGCCGCCACGCGCCCTCCGCCCGCTTTAGCCCCCGGCTTCCGCCAGGTGCTGCTCAATGTACTTCACGGCCTCACCGACCTTGACGATCTTCTCCGCGTCCTCGTCGGGGATCTCGATCTCGAACTCCTCCTCCAGCGCCATGACCAGCTCCACCACGTCCAGGGAGTCGGCCCCCAGGTCCTCCACGAAGGATGCCTCCGGGGTCACCTCCGACTCGTCCACGCCCAGCTGCTCGACGATGATGCTCTTCACGCGGTCGAATACCGTCGCCATCCGCCTTCCCTCCTCATCCCCACCCCGCTGCCCGGCCACGGGCTGGGACCGGACCGCGGGAGCCCCGGGGCATATGCGCCGTCGTCTTCCTTCTTAACGCTTACCGCATCACCAGGCCCCCGTCTACATTCAGGACCTGCCCGGTGACGTAGGCGGCGTCGTCGGATGCCAGGTACACCACGGCGTGCGCCACCTCCTGCGCCGTCCCCAGCCGTCCCAGCGGGATCTGCTCTTTGAACCGCTGCACCTGCTCGGCCCCCAGGTGCGCGGTCATGCCCACGTCGATCAGCCCCGGCGCCACGGCGTTCACGGTGATGCCGCGGGAGGCGACCTCGCGGGCGGTGGCCTTGGTCAGACCGATCAGCCCCGCCTTGGCCGCCGCGTAATTGGCCTGCCCAGTGTTGCCCACCTGGGCGGCGATGCTGGCCACGTTGATGATCCGGCCGAAGCGCTGCCGGATCATGGGGCGCAGCGCGGCGCGCGTGCAGCGAAAGGCGGCGGTGAGGTTGGTGCCGAGCACCTCCTCCCAATCTTCGTCCCTCATCCGCAGGATCAGCGTGTCCCGCACGATCCCGGCGTTGTTCACCAGGATGTGCAACCCGCCCAGGCTGGCCAAGGTCTCCTCCACCAGGCGACCGGGGACCGCCGGGTCGGTGAGGTCCCCCTGCAGCGCCACCGCCCGCCCGCCGCGCCCGGTGATCTCCTCGACCACCCCCTCCGCCGCCGCGCGGTTGGACCAGTAGTGCACGGCCACCGCCGCGCCCTCCGCCGCCAGGGCCGTGGCCACCGCCCGGCCCAGCCCTCCCGACGCGCCCGTGACCAGCGCCACCCGTCCCTGCAGCCGCGGCATCAGGGGCTCACCTGCGCTCCCAGACCCTGCAGGGTGCGTTCCAGGCTGGCCACGTCCTCGGTGTGCAGCGCCGCCACAGGCACGGTCTTCTTGATCAGGCCGGAGAGGCTGGTCCCCGGTCCCGCCTCGACGAAGGCGGAGACGCCCATGGCGGCCAGGCGCCGCACCGACTCCTCCCAGCGCACCGGGGAGGCCACCTGGCGCACCAGCAGGCGGCGGATCTCCTCCGCGCGGCGCACCGGTTCCGCCGTCACGTTGGAGACCACCGGCAGGGCGGCGTCCGCCAGCCGCACCCGCTCCAGCGCCGCCGCCAGCCGCTCCGCC
>JBBIIQ010000098.1:0-7510 GCA_037446405.1 Armatimonadota bacterium
CGGTCGGCGTCCGCCTGCCGGCGCACGTCGCTGGTCTTGAAGTCGATGAGCACCGGCTCACCGCCCCGCAGGTCGACCCGGTCCCAGCGGCCCTTCACCCGGGTCATCCCCACCTGGAAGGAGAACGGCGCCTCGACGAAGGTGGGGCGCACCTCCAGGCGTTCCTGGAAGTCCAGGAACTGCCGCAGCACCTGCCGGCCCTCCTCCATCCGCTGGTCCTCGTGCTCCCGGCTGATGAACCCCTCGTTCACCCAGGCGCGCTCGAAGGTCGCCAGCAGGTAGCCGTAGGTGACTGGCTGGCCCCGCGCCCGCCGCCGGTTATACTCCCGCACCGCCTCATGAATGGCGGTGCCGTAGACCACGCGGTGGTCGCGCAGCAGGGGGACGCGCAGGATGTGGGTGTACTTGTACTTCAGGGGGCAGGTGTCGTAGTCGTCCACCTGGCGAAAGGAGAGGACGATGGGCTGGTCCTGCGGGACGACCCCGGACAGCGCCTGCTGCCCCTCCGCCGGTGGGGCGTGCCGGTGGATCGTCTCCACCGCGGAGGCGTGGAACGCGGCGCCGTCGGGGGCCGGCCGGTCCAGCGCCTCCAGGACGAACCGGCTCACCTTGCGCGGCCGCGTCCCGCCGTAGTCACGGGCGCTGGTGAGGAAGAGCTCCCGCCGGGCCCGCGTCATGCCCACGTAGAAGAGCCGCCGCTCCTCCTGCAGGTGAAAGTCGCCGGAGGGCAGCAGGTCCTTGACCAGAGGGTCCGGCAGCGGAATGGGCTCCCCGCGGTTCTGCGTGGGGAACCGGTGGGAGACGCAGGAGACCAGAAAGACCACCGGGAACTCCAGGCCCTTCGCCTTGTGCACGGTGAGCACGTTGACCGCGTCGGCATCTGAGTCGGCCTCGGCCACCGGAGGGTCGTCGCCCGCGGCGATCAGCTCGTCCAGATGGCGGACGAATTCGGGGACGCGGTCGTAGGCGGCGATCTCCCCGTAGCGCGCCACGATGTCGAAGAAGCGGGCCAGGTTCTGCACCTGGGCCTCATCGCCCGGCCGGCCGGAGGTGGCCAGGCGCCGGATGTAGCCGGTGCGGCTCACCAGATAGGTGTAGAGCACCCGCCCGGTGGGGTGGTCCGTCATCAGGCGCCGCATCTCCTCCAGATCGTCCAGCAGACGGCCCAGGGCGGCGCGGGTCTCCGCGGAGATCTCCTCCGCCAGGTCAGGATAGTGCTCCAGCCGGCGGAAGACGTACTCCAGCGTCCGGTTCTTCCGGTGGGCGTAGGCCAGCGCCTTGGCCAGGTCGGTAGGGTCCAGCAGGTAGAGCGGCGAGACCCCCAGGTAGTACAGGCTCAGGTTGTCCTGGGGGTTGGCCAGCGCGCGGAGGAAAGCGATGGCCAGCCGGATCTCTTCCCGGTTGTACAGGCCTCGGCTTCCAGTAAAGCGGTGTGGCACCGCGCGCATGTTCAGCGCCCGGAGGAAAGGGTCGGCGTCGCTGTTGCTGCGCACCAGGATGGCGAAGTCCCGGTACCGGTACGCGCCCGAGGCCACCCGCTCGGCGATGATGCCGGCCACCCCGTCCGCCTCGCTGCTCAGGGTGTCGAAGTGCAGGTGCGTGACCTGCGGCCCGCTGCCGTTCATGGAGAGGAGGCGTTTGTCGATGCGGCTGCGCACCTCCAGGCGGTCGGGATCGTTGTGCCGGATGAGACGGTAGGCCGCGTCCAGCACCGTCTGGGGCGAGCGGTAGTTCCTGGTGAGGACGATGAGCCTGGCCTGTGGGTAGGCGGCGGTGAAGCCAAGAATGTTGCTGATGGAGGCGCCACGGAACTTGAAGATGGACTGGTCGTCGTCCCCCACCACGGTGATGTTCCCGTGCGCCGCCGCCAGCAGCTGCACCAACTGGAACTGCGCGTAGTTGGTGTCCTGGAACTCGTCCACCAGGATGTACCTGAACCGCTCCTGGTACTGGCGGAGAATGGCCGGCCGCTGGCGGAAGAGGCGCAGCGGCAGGACGATCTGGTCGCCGAAATCGACCAGGCCGTGCTGTGCCAGCAGCGCCTGGTAGGCCTGGTAGGCGCGGGCCAGTTCGTGCTGCTGGGCGGCGGCGTCGCGCAGCTCCGCGTCCCCGGGGCAGGTCGCGCTGGCTGCGGCCAAACGGTCGGCGTAGGCGCGGTACTCCTCCGGGCTGACGTCCTCGTCCTTGGCCCGGCTGAAGAGGGCGATCAGGGCCTCCACGTACCGCGTCGGATCGCCCAGCGGCCGGTAGTAGTCCAGCGGCAGGTCGAAGAGCCGTTCCTTCAGGAAGATCACCTGCTCCGCACGCGAAAGGACGCGGAAGTCCGGCGTCAACCCTAGCTCCAGGGCGTGCTCCCGCAGGATGCGGTCGCCGAAGGCATGGAAGGTGCAGATGGTGATGTCGGTGTACCCGTAGGGTACCAGCAGGTCCACCCGCTCCTCCATCTCCGCCGCCGCCTTGTCGGTGAAGGTCAGGGCGAGGATCTCCCCGGGGCGGGCGCGCCTGGTGGAGATCAGCCAGGCGATGCGGCGCGTGAGCACGGCGGTCTTCCCCGTTCCCGCACCGGCGACGATGAGCAGCGGGCCCTCCTCATGCACCACCGCCGCCCGCTGCTCCTCGCTCAGCCCTTCGAGGATGCGCTCGGCGGCGCCGGTGCCCGGGCCGTCGCCGCCTCCGGGCGAGACGCTGAGGTCCAGCGCCATCTGAGCGCCCGGGGAGTGGTGACCGGCCGCCTCCCCCTGCATCACTCGGACAGATCTCCCGGAATCTCGGTCCCGCCCCCGGCGTGGCGGCGCAACAGGAGGGTAATCACGCCGCCGGAGAACCCGCGGCGGCGCAGCAGGCCGGCCAGACGTCGCAGGCGCACCTCCGCCGGCAGGCCGCTCAGGCGGGGGAGGTGCCGCTCCGCGAGGGCCGCCGCCAGGTCCGCCTCCTGGCCGGCGAACACCTGGCGCACGGCCTCGTCGATGACGGCCGGATCGACCCCCTTGCGACGCAGTTCCGCGCGAGCCCGTGCCGGCCCGCTCTGGCCGAGCGCCCGGTGCTCCGCCCAGGCCCTGGCGAAGCGGACGTCGTCCAGCAGGCCTTCCGCGGCGAGGTTGGCGACGACGCCGTCGATGACCGCGGGGGAAAACCCCCGCTGCCGCAGGCGCGCGGCGACTTCGGCCCGACTGCGCAGACGGTACCGCAGCAGGAGCAACGCCGCCTGGCGGGCACGCGCCCGCTCTTCCAGGGCCGTGAGACGGACCAGCAGTCCCTCATCGACCGCCGCTTCCGGGAAGAGACCCAGAGCGGCCACCTGCTCCGCCTCCAGGAGGAAGCGCCGCCCGTCGGCGAGGGTGACCGCGCGCAGATCTCCTTGCCGGCCGGCCGGCCGGATGCGCGCAACGAGTGGCATCTACGCCTTGGCCCTGACTGCTGCCTCCTTGACCGCGACGACCTCCCGCTTGACCTCCGGCCTGACCGCGACGTCTTCTCGCCGGCCGTCTCCCGCCTCGCGCGGGGGCCGCCGCGGCAACCCCAGGCCGTCCCGCACCCGCGCCTCAATCTCCCGCGCCAGCTCCGGGTTGTTCTCCAGAAAGTCGCGCGCGTTGTCCCGGCCCTGCCCCAGCCGGATGTCGCCGTAGGCGAACCAGGTCCCGCTCCGGGTGATCAGGTTGAGGGCGTGCGCGGTATCCAGAAGGCTCCCGGCCCGGGAAATGCCCTTGCCATAGAAGATGTCCACCTCGGCATCGCGGAACGGAGGAGCCAGCTTGTTCTTCACCACCTTGATCCGCGCTCGCATGCCCTTGATCTCTTCCCCGCTCTTGATGTTCTCGGTGCGCCGGATCTCCATGCGCACGGAGGCGTAGAACTTCAACGCCCGCCCCCCGGTGGTGGTCTCCGGCGACCCCCACATCACGCCGATCTTCTCCCGGATCTGGTTGATGAAGATGACCGTGGTGCGGGACTTGCTGATGGTGCCCACGAGCTTGCGCAGGGCCTGGGACATCAGCCGGGCCTGCAGCCCCACGTGGGCATCGCCCATCTCGCCCTCCAGCTCCGCCCGCGGCACGAGGGCGGCCACGGAGTCGATGACGATGACGTCCACGGCGCCGCTGCGCACCAGCATCTCCGCGATCTCCAGCGCCTGCTCGCCGCTGTCGGGCTGGGAGAGGAGCAGGTTGTCCACGTCCACCCCAACCGCCCGGGCATAGTTGGGGTCCAGCGCGTGCTCCGCGTCGATGAACGCCGCCACCCCACCCTCGCGCTGCGCCTCGGCGATGATGTGGTATCCCAGGGTGGTCTTGCCGGAGGCCTCCGGGCCATACACCTCCACCACCCGGCCGCGGGGGACGCCACCCACCCCCAGTGCCGCATCCAGCGCCACCGAACCTGTGGGGATGACGTCGACCTGCAGCTTCGCCGAGGCCTCCCCCAGCTTCATGATGGAGCCCTTGCCGAACTGCTTCTCGATCTGGGTCAGTGCGAGTTCCAGAGCCCGCTGGCGCTCATTCATTGCGCTGCCTCCCCCGCCTCGGTGGCGCCACCCTACCAAACAAATGTTCGCTTGTCAACTCCGCAAAACCTCCCCGAGCCGCCGATAGCTCGGGTGATAACCGTGCGGTCGGGGTTCTACCAGGTCCTGCGCTCCCGGACAGTCCTCTCCCCCACATCTTGCGGTCCTACCCTGAAGAGTTCAAGAGAGGCCCCAGCGGAACCTCCTCCACCCGAGTGTAGCGGGCACCCCCTGGACGGAGGTGGCTCTCCATGACGGTGAGGCGGCGCACCTCCTGGGTGCCGACGGCGGCCTCCCGGAAGCCGCTCACCGCCCGCACCAGGTCTCCCCACACCCGGCGGTCGCGGACGCGCGCCAGGGTGAGGTGGGCCACGTAGGGCCGCTCTTCGGGAGGGAAGTGGTGCCGCGCCAGGGCCGCGTCCAGACGCGATGAGAGGGCGGCGAGTGCCTCGCCCCCCTCCCGCACCCCGACCCAGATCACCTGCGGCCGCTGCAGGGAGGGAAAGGCGCCCACGCCGTGGAGGGCGAGGCGGAAGGGGCCCGCCGCAGCCGCCACCTCCCGCGTGGCCAGCCTGACCTGGGCCAGCTGCGTCGGCGTGATCTCGCCGAGGAAGCGCACCGTGAAGTGCAGGTTTTCGGGGGAGATCCACCGCAGCCGCGCCCCGGCTCGCTCCAGGTCCTGCTGCAGCGCGCCGATCCGCTCCCGCAGCTCCGGGGCCAGCTCGACGGCGATGAAGATGCGGTGCCGGATGCCTGCCGCCGTCCGTTGCTGCCGCCGCATGCGCTACCGCAGCAGGTGCAGCCGGAGCAGGTTCAGGGCGGCCTGGCTGGCCAGGTACTTGATGCCGCGACGGCCCGCCTCCGCTCCGAAGCGCCACTCCTGCACCGTCTCCTCCTCCCGGTCGACCAGCGCGCAGTAGACGAGGCCCACCGGCTTCTCCGCACTGCCCCCGGTCGGTCCGGCGACACCCGTCACGCCCAGGGCGAGGTCGCTGCCGGCCTGCCGCTGCGCCCCGCGGGCCATGGCCAAGGCCACCGGCGCGCTCACCGCGCCATGGCGCTCCAGCAGCTCCGGCGCTACCCCCAGCAAGGCCACCTTCGCCGCATTGCTGTAGGCCACCACGCCGTGGAGGAAGTAGGCGGAACTCCCCGGGACGTTGGTCAGACGGTCGCCGATCAACCCCCCGGTGCACGACTCGGCCACCGCGAGCGTCTTCCCCCTCGTCAGCAGCAGGCGGCCGCTCACCTCCTCCAGCGACTCGCCGTCGGCGGCGAACACCAGGTCGCCCAGGCGCGCCCGCACCGCGGCCTCCCCGGCGGCCAGCGTGCGCTGCACATCCTCAGGGGTGCCCTTGGCGGTGAGCCGCAGGTGCACCTCGCCCAGTTTGGCGTAGGGCGCGATGGTGGGGGTTTCCGTGTGCAGGAGGTCCCGGATCTGCTCCTCCACCGCGGATTCCCCCAGCCCCGTCACCTTCAGTACGCGGGAGCGGATGACGACCCCTCCTGTTCGGGTCCGCAGCCAGGGGATGAGGAAGTCCTGCACCATGCCTTCCATCTCAGCGGGCACCCCCGGCATGATGACCACCGTGGCGCCGCCGTGGGAGACAACCACCCCGGGCGCCGTGCCGCGCCGGTTGGGGATGACCTGCGCGCCCGCAGGGACAAGCGCCTGCTTGTAGACCGATTCGGGGGCCGCGCGCCGGCGCGCGGCGAAAAAGGCGCGGATCTGCTCCGCCACCGACTCCTCGCGGTGCAGCGGCAGTCCCAGCGCGCCAGCCACCGCCTCCACCGTCAGGTCGTCCTCGGTCGGCCCGAGGCCGCCGGTCATCAGCACCAGGTCGGCGCGGGAGAGGGCCAGGCGCACCGCCTCCTGGATGCGGGACAGATTGTCGCCGACCGTCTGCTTGAAGAACAGGTCGACGCCGGCCTCCGCCAGCACCCGCGCCAGGAGCACGGCGTTGGTATCGGTGATCTGCCCCAGCAGCAGCTCTGTGCCGACGGAGATGACCTCTGCGCGCACGATCAGGGTTCCTCAGGGGGGCGGGGGAAGCGCAGCTCCACCACCTCCCCGGGCCTTCCCAGCGGCCCCAGCGGCCGCCCGTTCACGGTGAGCTGCACGGCGGCGGCATTGCCGATACGAATGGAGAGGTCGCGCGCCGCGCTCCAGGTGCGGGCCTCGCCGGCTTCAAGGATGCCCTGAAAGACCCGCTGCCCGTCGGCGACGACCCTGAGCCACGACCGGCCGGTGGTGGTCAGCGCCAGGGTGACGCCGGCGGCGGGCGGAGGCGGGCCCTCCACGGGCGCCGGCGGCGGGGTGACGGGGGCGGGCGGAGGAGACGCCTCGATGTGCGGAGAGGGCTCCGGCCGCGCGGCGGGCACCGGCCGGGCGAACTCCCGCAGCTGCGTGTAGCCCACGTAGGCGGCGTAGAGGGCGAAGAACAGGGCTGCCCACAGCAGCAGCGCGGCGATGCGGCGCCACCGCGGCACGGGCTGCGCGGGCTCCAGCGGGATCTCCCCGGGGCCGCCCAGATCGGGGGAAGCCGGGGGGAGCCGCACCGCGACTTCGGCAAGCAGCCGCTCCGCGTCCAGCCCCAGCAGCCGTGCGTAGGTGCGCACGAAGCCCTTGCTGTACGGCGGAGGAGGTAGGGCGTCCAGGCGCTCCTCCTCGAGCGCGGCCAGGTACGCCGCGCGGATCTTGGTCATCCGCTCGGCATCGGCCAGCGAGAGGCGGCGCGCCTCCCGTGCGCGGCGGAAGGTCTCTCCGAAGCCCGAGGGAGCCTGCACGCCCTAGTGTTTGCCTACGCGGGAAGCCTTTCCTCTGTCAACGCCACGGCGATCTGCGCCGCCAGCGCCGCATTGGCCTCGAGCAGGGCCAGGTTGGCTTCGACGGCACGGCCTGCGGTGAGACGGTCCACCTCGTGCAGCAGTGAGGGGGTGAGCTCACCGCCCCGTATGCCATCGGCCTCCGCCCGGGCCGCGGCCCGGGTCACGGCAGCGGCCACCTCCGCCGCC
>JBBIIQ010000099.1:0-7314 GCA_037446405.1 Armatimonadota bacterium
GGCGATGCTGCAGGCGGTGACGGAGGCGGGCGCGCGGGAGGAGTTCCAGCGGTACGTCGACCGCGCCGCGGTGCTGGCCCGCGGCCGCCTCAGCGTGACCCAGTTGCAGTACGCCGCGGCGGCCGCGGCGGCCGCCAGCCTGGACGATTCCCACACCGCCTTCCTCCTCCCGGAGCAGTGGGCGGAGGTGCAGCGTGAGCTCTCCAACCAGGCCTCCTTCACCGGCATCGGCATCCGCCTCCTCACCCGGGGCGGGCAGTTCTACGTGATGAACGTCTTCCCGGGGACCCCCGCGGCGCGGGCCGGGCTGCGCGACCTGGACCGCGTCGTCGCCGTGGATGGCCAGAGCACTGAGGGGATGCCCCTCCCGGAGGTCTCGCGGCGCATCCGCGGCCCGCAGGGCATGCCGGTGGAGGTGGTCATCCGTCGCCCGGGCGAGCTCGCCCCGCTGGTGTTCACCATCACCCGGGAGCCCATCCAGGTCCCCGCGGTGGACGTCCGCATGCTGGAGGGCCAGACGGGGTACGTCCACCTGCACCACCTGGGCAGCGGCGCCACGGTGCAGTTCCGGCGGGCGCTGCAGCACCTGCAGGCGCAGGGGATGCGGGCGCTGGTGCTGGACCTGCGGGGCAACGGCGGGGGGCTGGTGGGCGAGACGGTGAGCGTGGCCAGCGCCCTGCTGCCGGCAGGGCTGCCGGTGATGCACCGGGAGAACCGCATGCGCCGCATCGCCGACCGGACCAGGGGCGGGCCGCTGCTGGCGACGGCACTGCCGCTGGTGGTGCTGATTGACGAGGCCACCGCTTCCGGCGGCGAGGTCATCGCCGCGGCCATGCGGGAGCACCGGCAGGCGCCGCTGGTGGGCGTGCGCACTGCCGGGGCGCTGCTGGCCAGCCTCTACTTCTCCCTTCCCGGCGGTACGGCCATCGAGGTGGCGGTGGAGCGCGTCACCACCGGCAAGGGGGTGGTGGTGGAGAAGGTGGGGGTGGCGCCAGATGTGGAGGTCGACCTGACGCCCGACGATCTGGAGCGGGGAGTGGATGCGCAGCTGGAGCGCGCTCTCCAGCACCTGCGGCAGCGCGTCCGCGCTCCGCTCCTGGCGCCGGCGGCCTGAACGCTCCGTCACGGCACAGCCCTCCGCCCCGAGTGTGCTATCCTTACACCTAAGTCAGCTCGGGCCGGAGGTCCCCGTGTTGCGCGGATCGCTCGTGCCGCTGGTCACGCCGTTCCGCAACGGCCGGATCGACGAGCCCCGCTTCGACGACCTGGTGCGGTGGCAGATCGAGAGCGGCAGCCACGGCGTGGTGGTCGGCGGGACGACGGGAGAGCCCGCGGCCCTCTCCCTGGAAGAGCGGGAGGACCTGGTGGCGCGTGCGGTGCGGGTGGCGCGCCGCCGCGTTCCGGTGGTCGCCGGCACGGGGACCGACAACCTGGAGGAGACGCTGCGGCTGACGGCCGCCGCCAGGAAGGCAGGCGTGGATGCGGTCCTGGTCGTGGTTCCCGCCTACAGCCGTCCCTCCCAGGAGGGACTCTACCGGTACTTCCGCACGGTGGCCGAATCGGTGGACCTGCCGCTGATCCTCTACAACATCCCCGGCCGCACCGCCATCAACCTCGAGGCCCCTACCATCGCCCGCCTGGCGCGCGACGTGCGCACCATCATCGGGGTGAAGGAGGCGAACAAGGACTTCGAGCACATCACCCGGGTCTTCCACCTGGCGCCGAAGGGGTTCCTGGTCTACTCCGGCATCGAGCTGTTCTGTTTCTCCCTGCTGGCCCTGGGCGGCGCCGGGCACGTCAGCGCCACTGGGAACGTCATGCCCCGGGAGGTGGCGCGCCTCTACGAGCTGGCCGCCGCCTCCCGCTGGGACGAGGCGCGGGAACTGCACAACTACCTGCTGCCGCTGAACGACGTCCTCTTCATCGAAACCAACCCTGTACCGGTGAAAACGGCGCTGGGCCTGATGGGCAGGATCGCCCCGGAGGTGCGCCCGCCTCTGGCCCCGCTGGCCCCGCAGAACGTTGAGCGGCTGCGCGCGCTGCTGGCGGACTACGGCCTGCTGGCACCCGCGCCCGTGCCTGCAGGGGGCGATGCCTAGCCGGGGGCTGCCATGAGGCGTGTTCGCTTCCTGGCGCTGGGCCGGGTGCACCACGGCACCTGGGACGGGGAGGTGCTGCTGGATGAGGCAGGGTGTGCCTGGCCACCGGACGGCGTCACCTGGTTGCCTCCTGTGGTCCCCTCGAAGATCCTGGGCTTCGCCCTGACCTACGCCGACCACGCCGCGGAACTGGGCATGGTCCGGCCGGAGGAACCCGCGCTCTTCTTCAAGCCACCCTCGGCGCTGGTAGGTCACCGCGTCCCGGTGGTCTACCCCGCAGGGGTGGCGTACCTGCACTACGAGGCGGAGCTGGCGGTGGTGATCGGCCGGCGCTGCCGCCGCGTTCGGCCGGAGGCAGTGCGTGACGTGGTGAAAGGGTACACCGTGGCCAACGACGTTACCGCCCGCGACTTCGTCGGCACCTTCTACCGCCCGCCGGTGAAGGCCAAGGGGTGGGACACCTTCCTGCCGCTGGGGCCGGCGCTGGTGGACGACGTGCCCGCCCCCGGCGACCTGGCCCTGCGCACCTTTGTGAACGGCGAGCTGCGCCAGGAGGGGAACACACGGCACCTCCTCTACTCCGTCGAGGAGCTGGTGGCCTACGTCTCCGCCTTCATGACGCTGGAAGAGGACGACGTCATCCTCACCGGCACGCCCGGAGGCATCTCCCCCGTCCGCCCCGGCGACGTGATGCGCATCGAGGTGCAGGGGGTGGGGGTGCTGGAAAACCCCGGCGTCGCCGAGGAGGGCTCAGGCTGACGTGAAGACGCTGCCGGAGCTGCGGATCGTGCGGCACTTCGTCGACGGGGAGTTCGTGGACGGGGCCAGCGGGCGGACCTTTCGCAGCCTGAATCCCGCCACGAACACGCCCATCGCCGAGGTCGCCGAGGGGACCGCGGAGGACGTGGACCGCGCCGTGCGGGCCGCTCGCAGGGCCTTCGACGACGGCTCCTGGCCTCGGATGCGTGCCGCCGACCGCGCCCGGGCGCTGCAGCGCATCGCCGACATCATCGAGCAGCGCGTCGACGAGATCTCCCTGGTGGAGTGCCTGGACACCGGCATCCCCTATACCCAGATCCGGCAGGGGCAGATCCCCCGCGCCGCGGAGAATTTCCGCTTCTTCGCCGAGATGGCCACCCGCGTCCCCCACGAGGCCTTCCCGGTGGAGGGCGTCTTCGTCAACTACGTGCAGCGCGTCCCCGCCGGTGTAGCCGGATTGATCACCCCCTGGAACACGCCCTTCATGCTGGAGACCTGGAAGGTGGCGCCCTGCCTGGCCGCGGGGTGCACCTGCGTGCTCAAGCCGGCGGAGTGGGCGCCGCTCTCGGCGGCCCTGCTGGCTGAGGTCATCCGCGAAGCCGATCTTCCCCCCGGTGTCTTCAACGTCGTCCAGGGGTTCGGGGAGACCGCGGGCGCGCCGCTGGTGGCCCACCCCATGGTCAACCTGATCTCCTTCACGGGCGAGACGGTGACCGGCCAAGTCATCATCCGTACCGGCGCGGCCACGCTGAAACGGTACTCCATGGAACTGGGCGGGAAGTCGCCTGTTGTCGTCTTCCCGGACGCCGACCTGGAGCGGGCGCTGGACGCCACCATCGTCGGCCAGTACACGCTAAACGGGGAGCGCTGCACCGCCAACTCCCGCCTGCTGGTGCACCGACGCATCCACGATGAATTCGTCGGCCGGCTCGTCGAGCGTGTGGCTCGGCTGCGCGTGGGTGTCCCCCTGGATCCGGCCACCGAGATCGGGCCGCTGATCCACCGCGAGCACTGGGAACGAGTGACCCGGTATATCACCCTGGGGCGGGAGGAAGGGGCGCACCTGGCCACCGGCGGGGGGCGTCCCGCGCACCTGCCGGTGGGCAATTACCTGGAACCGGCGCTCTTCACCCGCGTGACCGGCGCCATGCGCATCGCGCAGGAAGAAATCTTCGGGCCCGTCCTCGTGGTCATCCCCTTCGAGACCGAGGAGGAAGCGATCCGGCTGGCCAACGATGTCCGCTACGGTCTGGCCGCCTACCTCTGGACGGGGGACGTCACCCGCGGCCACCGGGTGGCGCAGGCCCTGGAGGCGGGGATTGTCTGGATCAACTCCCAGAACGTGCGCGACCTGCGCACCCCCTTCGGCGGCATGAAGCAGTCCGGGATCGGCCGCGAGGGCGGGCACTACTCCTTTGACTTCTACCAGGAGTACAAGACCATCCACGTCGCGTTGGGCACTCACCGCATCCCGAAGATGGGGACGGGGGCAAAGGCGCGCGAGACCGACTTCCGGGGGCTGGACGGATAGAGGGACCAGATGCCGCCCAGAGGCCAGCGTGAGGGGTGAGGAGGCGAAGAGCATGCCGGCACGGACGGGAGCCGAGTACGTGGAGGGCCTGCGGGCTCACCCGCCCGACCTCTGGATCGGGGGGCGGCGGGTGGAGGACCCGACCGCGCATCCCGCCTTCCGCAACGTCATCCGCAGCCTGGCCGCCCTCTACGATGCGCAGCACGACCCGGCGCTGCGGGAGGAGATGACCTACGTCTCTCCGTCTTCGGGCGCGCGTGTGGGGATGTCGTTCCTCGTCCCCCGTTCCCGTGAGGATCTGACGCGCACCCGAACCATGATGAAGCGCTGGGCGGACTACTCCGGCGGGATGATGGGCCGCACGCCCGACTACCTGAACCGGGCGCTGATGGCCTACGCCACCGCCGCCGACTACTGTGCCCAGAACGACCCGCGCTTCGGCGAGAACATCCGCCGGTACTACGAGCACGTCCGCGAGCACGACCTGGTGCTGACCCACACCCTGATCAACCCCCAGGCCAACCGCAGCGTGGGTCCCGGCGGGCAGGCCGACCCCACGCTGGCCGCCCGCGTCCTCCACCAGACCGCCGACGGCCTGGTCATCCGCGGCGCGCGCATGCTGGCCACCCTGCCCGTCGCCGACGAGCTCATGGTCTTTCCCTCCACGCTGCTCAAGGCCACCGAGGAGGACCGGCCCTACGCCTTCGCCTTCGCCGTCCCCACAGCGACGCCGGGATTGCGCTTTCTCTGCCGCGAGTCCTTCGACCAGGGCGGCACGGCCTTCGACCACCCTCTGGGCGCCCGCTTCGAGGAGATGGACGCCGTGGTCATCTTCGACGACGTCCTGGTCCCCTGGGAGCGAGTCTTCCTCCTGGGGGATGTGGAGCGCTGCAACAAGGCCTTCGGCGCCACCAACGCCGTGGTCCACATGGCTCACCAGGTGGTCACCAAGAACGTGGCCAAGACCGAGTTCGTCCTGGGGGTCGCCTCCCTGATCGTGGACGCCATCGCCATCGACGCCTTCCAGCACGTGCAGGCCAAGATTGCGGAGATCATCTACTACCTGGAGACGATGAAGGCGTTCCTGCGAGCCGCCGAGGCCGACGCCCAGGTGGACAAGTGGGGGATGATGACCCCTGCCTGGCCGCCGCTGGACGCCGCACGGAACATGTTCACCTGGATGTACCCGCGCATGATCGAGATCGTCCAGTGGCTGGGTGCCAGCGGCCTGATGGCCCGTCCTACCCAGGCGGACGTGGAGGGGCCGCTTGGTCAGGCCGTGGAGAAGTACTACCAGGCGGCGCGCCTCCCGGCGGTCGACCGGATCAAACTCTTCCGCCTGGCCTGGGACCTGGCCCTCTCGGCGTTCGGCTCCCGGCAGGTGCTCTACGAGCGTTTCTTCTTCGGGGATCCCGTGCGGATGCAGATGGCCACCTTCACCAACTACGACCGCACGCCCTACATGGAGCGGGTGCGGGCGTTCCTCGACCGTTCCGGCGTCCCGGAGTCCGCGGCGGCGCTGTCTGCGGGAGCGCTGCCGGAGGAGACGTAGGTGGACGCCGCCGTGGAGCTGGGCCCGGCCGCCTTCCGGCGCATCATGGGGCGCTTTGCCACCGGGGTCACCGTGGTGGCGGTAGAGGTGGCGGAAGGGGTGCACGGCATGACGGCCAACGCGGTGACCTCCGTCTCCCTGCAGCCGCCCCTGGTTCTGGTGTGTGTGGACCGGCGCGCCCGGATGCACCGCTACCTGGCGGTGGAAAGGCCCTTCTCCATCAATATCCTGCGCCAGGAGCAGGAGCCGCTGTCCCGCTACTTCTCCGGCACCTGGCCGCATCCCACCCCGCCAGAGTTTCGCTTCCAGCGCTGGGAGCACGGCCCGCTCCTCGTCGGCGCGCTGGCGGCTGTGGGCTGCCGCATGCACCGCCTCGTCCAGGCAGGCGACCACACCGTGGTGCTGGGGCAGGTGACCGCCCTGCACGAGGGGGAGGCGGGGCAGCCGCTGGTCTTCTTTGGCGGCCGCTACCGTCGGCTGATGGAGGTGGAGGCCTACGCCGGCGCGCCGGCCGACGCCTGGACGCACGAGTCGGTGCGCATCCACTACGATGAGCCCTGAACAGGAGGCTCGGCTGAACATCCTCCGCGCCGCGCACCTGGAGTTCCGCGTCACCGACCTGGAGCGGGCCGCGGAGTTCTACGTCGGCCTGCTGGGATTCGTGCAGACGGCGCGAGACACCGGCCGACTCTACCTGCGCGGCTACGAGGAATGGCTGCACCACAGCCTGGTGCTGCGCCGGGCTCCCTCACCAGGTGTCGGGCACCTGGCCTTCCGGGTCGCCGCCCCCGCGGACCTGGAGGTCTTGGCCGCCCTGGCCCAGCGGGACGGCCTGGCACACCGGTGGGTAGAAGGGGAGGAGGCGGGGCAGGGGAAGGCCCTGCGCCTGCAGGACCCGGCCGGGCTTCCGCTGGAGTTCTTCCACGAGATGCAGCCGGTGGAGCGCCTGCTGCAGCGCTACGACGTCTACCGCGGGCCCGGGGTGATGCGTCTGGACCACTTCAACTGCCAGGTGCCGCAGGTGCAGGTGGCCGCGGCGTGGTACCGGCAGGTCCTGGGCTTCCGCTGCTCAGAGCTCACCGAGACCGGGGACGACCCGCCGCGTCTCTGGGCGATCTGGCTGCACCGCAAGCAGAACGTTCACGACATGGCGCTGATGACCGGTCGCGGCCCCCGGGTGCATCATGCCGGATTCTGGATGGCGGATACCGCAGGGGTCCTGCGTGCTTGTGACGTCCTGGCCGCCGCCGGGCGTCTGGGGAGTCTCGAGCGCGGCCCCGGCCGGCACGGCCTCTCCACCGCCTTCGTCCGCTCCCTGCGCGACCCCGCCGGCACCCGCCGCGAGCTCGACACCGGCGACTACATGATCGCCG
>JBBIIQ010000100.1:0-7209 GCA_037446405.1 Armatimonadota bacterium
ACCCGTCCGCCGACCACCGCCAGGACCCCTTCATCCATGCTGCTCCTGCCTCCCTCCCGCCGTCCGCGCAGAGGGGCCGCCGAGGTGGCGGCCCCTCTGGCCGTCTGCCCGCCGGGCTCAGAGATGCTTGATCCGCGAGTAGTACTTGTCGTAGAGGGGGGCGTTGATCGCCTCTGCTCCGGCCATGTTGCCGCTGTACCACACCTCGGGCACCCCGCCGGCCTGGACGACGCGCTGCACCACCTCGGCCACCAGCGACTGGAGAATGTACGTGTTGATCACGGTGGAGACGGCGGCGACGCGACGGTCGAAACCGTCGATCTCCACCACCGCATCGCCGGGGGGAACGTGGGCATCGATGACGATGTCGGCCAGGTCGCAGAGGTTCTGGTTGCTGGGGTGCCTGGCCGGGATGCCGGGAGCCACGCCTTCGGAGAACTCGCGGGAGGTGACGGCGATGACCGTCACGCCCCGGCGGCGGCACTCCAGGGCTGTGTCGATGGTCACCGCGTTGATCCCGTTGACGTTGATCAGAATCAACACATCCCCCGCCTTGACCCGGTAGTAGTCCAGGACGCGGGGCGCGTAGCCGACGACGCGTTCTGTGTTGGGATGGCCCTCCAGGTTGGAGATCCCGGGAGGAAAGAGCGGGTTCACCGCCGCCAGGCCCCCCGCGCGCCAGAAGAGCTCCATGGCGCCCATGACCGAGTGGCCGCCCGTGCCGAAGGCGTGCACCACCTCCCCCTGGAGCAGCTTCTGCGCGATGAGGTCTGCGGCGCGGGCGATGTTCTCCCGTTCCTCGGCCCGCACCCGCTCCAGGATGGCGATGCACGCCTCATAGAAGCGATCCATGGGCTGTGTGGCCGGCATGTCTTCCTCCCCCTACTTGTATCCGATGTCCCGCAGCTGGCGCACGGCCCACTGCATGGCCGCCTTTGGCTTGAGCTTGCCGGTGACGACCTGGGCAAACATGTTCGGCAGGACGAAGGTGGCGTAGACCGCCTGCGCCCGCCGGTCGGGTGGTGCCGGCCAGCCGGTCAGCTTCTGCCACTTGGTGTATCCGATAATCCCCTGCAGCTTGGGGTCCCGCCGCCAGACAGGATGCCGGTCGAAGTGCGGGTGGGCCGGCAGGTTGAACCCGCCACCGGTCTCGATGTAGCGGTTCTGGTTCTCCTCCTCGTAGAAGAAGCGCAGAAAGTCCTTGGCCACCTCCTTGTTCCGCGCGAACTTCCAGATGCCGAAGCTGTAGAAGTCCCCGATGCCGAACCGGCCCTTGGGGCCCAGCAGGGCACCGTGGTGGTTGAGGTTGGCGGCGATGTCGGGGTTGGTGTTCTTGGCCGTCATGTAGATACTCACCGGGTTTAGCGTCCAGGAGCCCCGTCCCGAGAGGATGAAGCGGTTGTTTCCCGCGTTGTCCCACGCCAGGATCTCCCGGTCCATCAGGGGAAAGATCTCCTGCACGTAGGCGATGGCGGCCTCCGTCTCCGGCGAGTCGATGGCGATCTCGCCCTGCGCCGTCGCCACCTTGCCGCCGAACCCCCAGAGGATCTGGTAGAGGGTGTTGTTGGCGTCGCCGGACATGCTGATGGGAAAGCCCACGGGGCGGTCGATCTCGCGCAGCTTCTTGGCCGCGCGCAGCACGTCGGCCCAGCTGGCCGGGTACCGCTCACCCACCCGCGTGAAGTAGTCCTCCCGGTAGGTCCCGTGGAACGCTACCGTCATCCGCGGCACCGCCTTCCAGTGGCCGTTGAGGAAGCACGCCTGCTTGGCCACGGGGTGCCAGGGGCCCCAGCGCTTGATGATCTCCTCGTTGATGTCATCGACGTCGATGAGGTTCGCCTCCATCATGGCCGTCTGCAGGTTCTCGAACCCCACGATGTCGTGCCCGCGCTGCGCGGCCACCTCGGCAGCGTGCTTGGCGGCCATCTCCGGGATGGAGACGAAGTCGACCGTGACCCTGACGTTGTTGCGCCGGCCGAACTCCGCCGCCTGCCGCCGCAGCTCCTCATCGTTGGCCGGAACGAAGGAGCTGAACATGAGGATGCTCAGCTCTCGCTCCTGGCCCAGGACAATCTGCGGGAAGCGACCCGAGAGCCCCAGGCCGTAGGCGGCCCCCGCCGCCCCGGCCACCTTGAGGAACTCTCTTCTCGTGAGCACTCCGCCCATTGCCCTCCCCTCCTTCTGCGCCATCCCCGTCATCGGGCATCCGGGGGGCGCCTGGCCCTACCGGCTCACTTCAGCGCCCCTGCGGTCAGACCCGAGATGTAGTAGTCGAGGAGGAGAGCGTAGGCGATGGCGATGGGCACCGAGCCCAGCACCGCTCCGGCCATCAGCTCTCCCCAGTAGTAGACGTCGCCCCGGATGAGCTCGGTGACGACTCCCGGCCCGAGGGTCTTCTGCGCCGTGGAGCTGACGAAGGTGACGGCGTAGATGAACTCGTTCCAGGAAAGGGTGAAGGCGAACAGCGTGGCCGTGAGGACCCCCGGGATGGCCGTCGGCAGCACGACGCGCAGCAGGGCACCGAGGTGGCTGCACCCGTCGATCATGGCGCTCTCCTCCAGCTCCCGGGGAATCGTGCGGAAGTAGCTCATCAGCAGCCAGGTGGCAAAGGGCACCAGGAACGTCGGGTAGGTGACGATCAGGGCCCACCGCGTGTCCCCCAGGTTCAGGGCGCGCACGACCTGGGCGAGAGGGATGAACAGCAGCGTGGTGGGCACCAGGTAGACGGCAAAGATCATCGCCCCCAGTGTCTCCCCGCCGCGGAAGCGCAGCCGCGCCAGGGCATAGGCCGCCAGGACGCTGATGACCACAGCGATGGCTGTGGAGAGCACGGCCACCACGGCGGTGTTGCCCAGCCAGGTGGCGAAGGCCGTGCGCTGGAAGAGGTAGGCGTAGTGCGCCAGCGTGGGGCGCACCCGGAACCAGAAGGGAATCGCCTGGAGGTCGTAGAGCTCGGAGTTCTGCTTCAGCGAGGTGACGACCATCCAGTAGAACGGGAAGAGCAGGGAGAGGACGAAGGGCGCCACGGCCAGGTAGAGGGGAAGCGCACGGCGCACCCGGGCAGCTACCATTCCCACTTCCTCCGCATCAGGCGCATCTGGTAGAAGACGATGATCATGAGGAAGGGCAGCATGAACAGGGAGACGGCCGCGCCGCGCCCGATCTCCCCGGTGACCAGCCCCACCTGGTGGGCGAGGGTGGCCAGGAGGTGGGTGCTGTTCAACGGGCCGCCGCGGGTGAGGACGTAGACGATGTTGAAGTCGCTGATGGTCATGATCAGCGAGAACAGCACCACGGTGGCCAGGACCGGTCGGAGCAGCGGCAGGGTGATGAACCAGAACCTGGCCAGCGGGGAGGCGCCGTCGGTCTCGGCCGCCTCGTAGAGCTCGTCGGGGATGGCGATGAGCCCCGCCAGGAGGTTGATGGCGAAGAACGGCACCCCGCGCCAGATGTTCACCATGATCACCGCGGCCCGGGCCAGGGCGGTCTCGCCCAGCCACTGCAGGTCGGAGATGTAGGCGATGGCGCCCAGACGGACGAGAACCCAGTTGATGACGCTGAACTGAGGCTCGAACATCCACTTCCACCCCACCGTGCTCAGAGCGGTGGGCACGATCCACGGCAGGAGGATGACGGCGCGGATGAGGCGGCTGCCCGGCAGCCGGTGCCGGCCGAACCCGGCGAGGATGAGGGCCAGCGCCAGGCCCAGGACCACCTTGACGCTCACCGCGGTCACGGCGTAGATGGCCGTGTTCCTCAGGGTCTGCTGGAAGATTTCCTGGCCCAGCAGCCGCGTGAACTGCGCCGGCCCGACGAACCGCCCCAGGTCGCCCACGACGGCATTGCTCGTGGACAGGTAGAGGGCCAGCACGCACGGGTAGCCCACCAGCAGCAGGAGAATGGCCACCGCCGGGGCGACTAAGAGGTAGGCCGTCGCCGCCTCGGGGCTGACCAGGCGCCTCCGCCGTCCCCTGCCCGGTTCGGCGCGGGCCGCGACTACGGACATCGTCCGGTCACCGTTTGTCTCAGTATTGATGGATGATGCGCCCCCGGTACCGCTCCTGGATCTTCAGGCTGCGCTCGCGCCCGCCCGGCAGGTTGGCGCTGTAGCGGACCAGCGGCTCCAGCCCCCGCTCCGCCATCCGCTCCACGACCAGCGCCACCAGGCTGTTCACGATCAGGACCACTGGAAAGGTGGAACTGGAGGCGACGCGGTAGGGGACCCCCGGGATCTCCACGACGGCGTCGCCGACGGGCACGTGACAGTCGATGACGATATCCGCCAGGTCGTGCAGGTTCTGCTTGCTGGGGTGGCGGGCCGGGGTCTCGGGAGGCACGCCCTGAGCGAACTCTCGCGACGTCACGGCGATGACCGTGGCCCCCCGCCGCCTAGCCTCCAGGGCCGTATCGATGGTCACGGCGTTGATGCCGTTGACGTTGATGATGATGAGCACATCGCCGGCGCGGACCCCGTAGTGGTCGAGGATTAGCGGCGCATAGCCGACCAGGCGTTCGGTGTTGGGATGGCTGTCGGTGACGGAGATGCCCGGGGGGAAGATGCCGTTGATCGGGTACAACCCCCCAGCGCGCTGGAACATCTCCATGGCCCCCATGATGGAATGCCCGCCGGTGCCGAAGACGTGGATGACCCGGTCTTCCTGGATCTTCTCAATGAGCAGGTCGGCGGCGCGGCTGAGGGCCTCCTGCTCGTGGTCCATCACGGCCTGCATGATGGCGGTGACGGCGTGGAAGTAGCGTTGCGCAGCGTTCACGGCTCCCTCCCCCAATCCGGCGCCTCCGCGGCGCCGCGGTGCAGACGGGAGGCGAGGACCATACGGGAACCGGCCTCCTACTGCGGAAACAGGGGGGCCAGCGCGGCGACGCGGCCCTTTACCCGGTGCAGGTGCTCGGTCAGGGCGGCGGCGGCCGCCGCATGGCTCCCCGCGCGAAAGGCCTCCAGGATCCGCCCGTGCTCAGCGCAGGTCTCCTCCAGGTCCTGCGTCTGCGCGTGCTGGCTGTAGTAGAAGAGCCGCATGGTGTACATGTGCGAGTCCATGGAGCGGAAGAGGCGCAGGAGCAGCGCATTCCCCGTGGCGGCGACGATGGTTTCGTGGAACTCGCGGTCCGCCGCGTTGTTCTCGACGTATTGCTGCGCGGCCATAGCGGCGCAGAAGCGGGCGTGGATCGCTTCCAGGCGGCCGACGAAGTCGCTGCTGATGGGGTCGATGCGCTGCGCGGCGAACGGCTCCAGCGCCAGGCGGCACTCCAGCATCTCCTCGATCTCGTGGATGGCGATGGGCGCGACGCGGTAGCCCTGGTTCCGGCGGTAGACTACCAGGCCCTCGCCCTGAAGCCGGCCCAGGGCTTCCCGAATCGGGGTCTGGCTGACTCCGAGCTCCCGGGCAAGCCGGTCGATCGTCAGGTGCTCTCCCGGCCCGTGGGCCTGCTCGAGAATCCGCCTGCGCAGGGTGTCGGTGACTTGCTCCAGGATGATCTGCACGCCGACCCTTCTAGTGATCCTATATCCTATACGATATCTTCGGCCTCTCCCCCCTGCTGTCAATCTGGCGGGCCAGGTCCCGAGGGCGACGGCTCGCCTGACCTCCCGGCCACCCCGGAGAGCACGGGGATGGTCTCGGCCCCGTGGGTGATGACCACCACAGAGGACCCCGGCCCGTGGTAGCGCAGGGCGTCCTCTAGAGCCGCCTGGACGGTGGGAAACGGCACCATCCGCGCCCGGCGGATCTGCTCGGGGCTGAGCCCCTCAGAGACCATGGCCACCCGCAGGCGTCGCCGCACCCGCAGCCCGGCGGCGGCGACAGCCAGCGGCAGGCGCTCCGCCACAGGGACCCGGTCGGCCTGCGCCAGAAGCTGCTCCGCGCTGTCGGCCCCCAGGAACTCAAGGTAGCGCGGGTGGGGACCGGCGCCCTCGGGACACGGCGCCACGAGGATGGCCGTGGCGCCCTCCCAGGCCGCGAGGTCGGCGGCCAGCAGGCCTTTGCCCGCCTGCCAGAGGTCACTGTCCGCGGGGCGGGAGGTGGCTACCACCACGTCCGCGCGCTGCCGGACGGGCACGCAGAACGCCTCCCGGGCCAAGGCCACCCCCCGGCGGTGTGCCTCGATGCAGTGCCCGGCGACGACCCGGTAGAGGCGGCCGTCGGGCGTGAAGACCACGTTGACGATGAAGGCCAGCCCCACGCGCGCGGTCACCCACGACTCCATGGCCTGCCGCACAGGGCAGTCCACGGCGCCGAACATGTTCCAGGGGGTCCGGCCGTGGAGCAGGTGGAACTCCGCCACCGTCTCCTCCCCGGCGACACCCGACAGGACGATCTTGGCCCCCCCGGACCACCCCGCGGCCGGGTGGGGGAGGATGCCGCCGATGCCGACGCGCACATCGGCTTCCATGACGCGGCGGTCGATCCAGATGTCCGGGCCGCCGGGCAGCCCCGGCAGCCGCACCATCCGCGCGTGGTCGCGGAATTCCGAGTTCGCGGCGGCGATGCGGCCCCACAGCGCCTCGCCCAGCTTCTGCCGCTGCTCGGCCTCGTGCATCGGCCGATGGCTGCCCAGGGCGAAGATGACCTGGACGTCCTCATCCGGCACGCCCGCACGGCGCAGCCGGCGGAGGACGTGGGGGAGGATGCGGTGGGTCGGGGTGGCCCGAGAGATGTCGTCGACGAGGAGGGCCACGCGCTGACCGCGCCGCACGATCGCCTCCAGCGGCGGTGAGGCGATGGGCTGGTCGAGGGCCTCGTCCAGCATCGCCTCCTCATCCGCCGGCGGCTGCGGGAAGTTCGGCCGCAGCACCTGCAGCGGGACATGCTCTGGAACCTCCAGAGGGAGGCTGCGAGGACCGTACGGCAGGTCGATGCGCACGCCCCGCCTCACAGCCAACGGATCCGCGGCGCGTACCGCTCGATCAGGGCACGGTTCGCTTCGTCCCCGCCCGGGATGTTGGCGCTGGTCCACACCGGCGGGGTGTGCCCCATGGCCAGGAGGGCCGCCACCGTCTCCCCGACCAGGGCCTGGATGACGAAGGCGTTGAGAATGGTGGAGACCGGGCTGACCCACGCCGCCAGCCCCGGAAACTGGAGGACGGCATCGCGTGCGGGCATCTTGCAGTCCAGCACGTGGTCCACCACGTCACACAGGTCCTGGCGGCTGGGGTGGCGGGCCGGATGGTCGGGGGGCACGGTTCGGGAGAAG
>JBBIIQ010000101.1:0-7204 GCA_037446405.1 Armatimonadota bacterium
ACAGCGTAATCTACGACGCCGCGAGCCGAGAGTCCGGTCCTTCCATCTTGTCTAGTAGATCACGTTCAGCAGCAGGAAGACCACGATCCCCAGGGCCAGGCTCACCGACCACAGGAACACCGCCCAGCGCCCGACCCGGGGGTGCCCCGTGCGGGCCACCTCCCGGGCCGGCGTGCTCAGCCCCACCAGCAGGTTGTAGACCACCAGCGGCACAGAGAGGATCGACAGGAGGACGTGCACGACCAGGATCGGCAGGTAGACGTAGGCGCGTACGCCCGCCGGCCCGGGAAACGCCTTCGTCCCCCCCAGCGCCACCCGGGTGACGTAGAGCAGGAGGAAGACGGAGATGCAGGCCGCGGCCGCCAGCATGCAGCGGCGGTGCGCGGCCAGGCGGCCGGCACGGATGGCCCGCCATCCCCCGAGCAGCAGGAACAGCGCCGCGGCGTTCACCGCAGCGATGACGAAGGGCACCGTGCTCAGGGCGGAAGCCAAAGCAGGCGGCAGATGGTCAGGCGGCTTCCCGGAGAGGACGGCCGCCAGCACCCCGTAGACGGCCAGGGTGAGGAGGGCCGTGCGCGCAAGCGGCGAACGCACGGAGGGCTAGGGGCGGAGGAGGAAGACGTTCAGGGCGTCCTGGGCCACCCCGGCGAAGAGCAGGATTACCAGAATCAGCGGCACGACCACGACGAAGATCAGGTTCAGCCGCTCGTAGCGCAGGTGCATGAAGTAGGCGGCGATGAGGCTGGCCTTGAGCAGCGCCAGGACCACCAGGAGGGCGACCAGCCAGCCCCGGGGCAGCCCGGCCAACACCACCCCGATCTCCAGCGCGGTGATGACGAGCAGCCAGAACCAGGTAAGCGCGTAGACCCGGTACCAGGCCCCACCCTCTGCCCTCTCCTCTTCTGCCATGACCGCCCCCTCGGCCGCGCCGCCTACACCAGGTACAGCAGCGTGAAGATGAAGACCCAGACCAGGTCGACGAAGTGCCAGTACAGCCCGGCGACCTCGATGCTCTCCGCGGAGGCCCGCCCGCGCCCCGCCTGCACCGCTTTCACCAGCAGGTAGACCACCCCGCTGCTGACGTGGCCGCCGTGAAAGCCGGTGGTGACGAAGAAGGTGGCGGGGAACATGGCGGGGATGTCACCGGCCTGGTGGCCGACGAACCCCGTCAGGCGGGCCCCCTCCCGGATGAAACCAGTCCACTCGAATGCCTGCATCCCCAGGAAGAGCAGGCCCCCCAGAATGGTCAGCCACAGGAAGCGGGCCGCCGTGCGCCAGGCGGCGCGCCGCGCCGCAGCCACGGCCACAGCCATGGTGGCGCTGCTGCAGATGAGGATGAAGGTCATCGGGCCCACGACGGCGGTGATGTTGAAGAAGTCGGCCTGCCGGGGCCAGGTGCCGGCGGTCAGGCGCACGGCCCCGTAGCCGGTGAGCAGCGCGGCGAAGGTGAAGGCATCCGAGAGCAGGAACAGCCACATCATCAGCTTCGGCCAGGAGACGGCGAAGGGCGACTCCCCGCCGCCCCACGCCGACGTGGCGCTGTCCTGCCGCTGGCTGACCTGCATCGCTTCGCTCATTCCCCTCGCTCCTACGACCAGAGGATGGAGAACACGTAGAGCCACAGGACGGTGAGGAAATGCCAGTAGACGGCCACGTTGCCCAGCAGCGCGGCCCCCGCATCCGCCGCTGCGCCCGTCGCGCCCGTTCCGCCTGACGGCCGCGCGCCCGCCAGGCGGCGCAGCGCGTACCCCAGCCCACCCAGGCCGCCCAGGAGGTGGACGCCATGGACGGCGGTGAGCAGGTAGAAGAAGGCGCTGTGCGGGCCCGAGGCCAGGAAGACTCCCGCTGCCGCCAGCTGGCGCCAGGCGGTAACCTGCCCCAGCAGGAACGCGCTGCCCAGCAGCACGGTCACGCCCAGCCACCCGCGCGCGCCGCCCGCATCACCGCGGCGCCAGTGCCGCCGCGCCCCCTCCAGGGCGGCGCTGCTGGCCAGCAGCAGCCCGCTATTTCCCCACAGGAGCGGCGGCAGCGCCACCGGTGTCCAGTCCGGGGCGGTCCGCCGCGAGGCGTAGGAGACGGTGAAGGCAATGAAGAGCATGGTCACCGCCACCAGGAACACCCACAGCCCTACCCGCGCCGTGGAGACCGACGGCGCCTCCTCCCGCCTCCACCCCTCACCGCCGTCGCCACCGGGCGGCCGGGAGCCGTCCCTTCCGCCGTGCCGCCTCACCGCCGGGACATCAACCGGTGCCAGCCCCTGCTGCGCCATAGAACTCCCCTAGCGCCCCTGCTGTCCGCCGTCGCCGGAGCCCGCGGGCTCCCGGCCCACAGGGACGGCCGCGGGTGCCGTCTGCGGGAGGAAGTCCTCCGCGGCGCCGGGCGGGCTGTAGTCGTAAGCCCAGCGCTGCACCACCGGCAGGGTCGGGCCCCAGTTGCCGTGCGGCGGCGGCGAGGGCGCCGTCCACTCCAGCGTGGTCGCCCGCCAGGGGTTGCGCTCCGCCCGGGGACCGCGGAAGAGCGAGCGGAAGAAGTTGTAGAGGAAGATAAACTGCGCCGCGAAGAGCACGAAGGCAGCGATGGAGATGAAGACATTCAGCGGCTGCAGTCCCTGCAGGTGCGCGTACAGTTGCGGCGAGTAGATGCGCCGCATCATCCCCATGAAGCCGGCGTAGTGCATGGGGAAGAAGGTGGCGTAGATGCCAGCGAAGGTCAGCCAGAAGTGCCACCGCCCCAGGCGCTCGTCCAGCATGCGGCCGAACATCTTGGGGAACCAGTAGTAGGTTCCGGCGAAGGCGGCGAAGATGGCGGCGCTGGCCATGACGAAATGGAAGTGTGCCACGACGAAGAAGGTGTCGTGGAAGTAGATGTCCACCGGCGGCTGCGCCAGGACGATGCCGGTGAGTCCTCCTGTGACGAAGAGGGAGAGGAAGCCCAGGGCAAAGAGCATGGCGCTGGTGAAGCGGATCTTCCCCCGCCACAGCGTGGCCAGCCAGTTGAAGGTCTTGATGGCCGAGGGGACGGCGATGACCAGCGTGGTGGTCATGAAGGCGGTGCCCAGCAGGGGGTGCATGCCGCTGGTGTACATGTGGTGCCCCCAGACCAGGAAGGAGAGGAAGGCGATGGCCACGATGGAGCCCACCATGAAGCGGTAGCCGAAGATGGGCTTGCGTGCGTTGTTGGCCAGGATGTCGGAGACCATGCCCATGGGAGGGAGGATCAACACGTACACCTCGGGATGGCCGAGGAACCAGAAGAGGTGCTGCCAGAGCAGCGGGTTGCCCCCGGCATGGTCCACCGGCGTCGTCCCCACCAGCAGGCCGGCCGGGACGAAGAAGCTCGTCCCTCCCAGCCGGTCGAAGAGCAGCATGATGGCCGCGGCCAGGAGTACGGGGAAGGCCAGCAGGGAGAGGATGGCGGTGACGAAGAGCGCCCAGATGGTCAGCGGCAGGCGGAGCATGGACATCCCGCGGGCGCGCAGCTGCAACACCGTGGTGATGTAGTTCAGCGAGCCGAAGAGGAAGGCGACGATGAGGATGGCCAGGGCGATCAGCCAGAGGGTCTGGCCCAGCCCCGATCCGGGCGCCGCCTGAGGCAGCGCCGACAGCGGCGGGTAGGCCGTCCACCCGCCGCCGGCCGCGCCGCCGGAGACGAAGAAGGACGCCAGCAGCACGACGATCGCCGGCGGGTAGAGCCAGTAGGAGAGCATGTTCAGGAAGGGAAAGGCCATGTCCCGGGCGCCGATCATCAGCGGGATGAGGAAGTTGCCGAAGCCGCCGGTGAGCAGGGTGGTGAGCACGAAGAAGACCATGATGGTACCGTGCATGGTCACCGCGGCCAGGTAGAACGCCTGGCTCATCTGGCCCTCCGGCATCCCCCCGGGAAAGAGGCGCCCCAGCAGCGGCCACGATCGCCCCGGCCAGCCCAGCTGCAGGCGGACGAACATGGCCAGCAGCCCGCCGAGGACAGCCATGGCCATGGAGGTGAGGGCGTACTGGATCCCGATGACCTTGTGGTCTTGACTGAAGATATACCTGCGCCAGAAGCTCAGTTCGCCTGCGGTGTGGGCTTCCACGTGCGGGAGCGCGTGCGCCATCCCCCTCCTCCTGTGACCTCGCCCGCGGGCAGGGCCTCCACGACCGGCCCGCTTACGGCCGGGCCTGCGCGGCCAGCCAGGCGTCGAACTCCTCCTGCGTCTGCACCACGATCCTCCCCCGCATGATGTAGTGCAGCGGGCCACAGAGCTCGGCGCAGGCGATCTCGTAGGTCCCCGTGCGGCTGGGCGTGAACCAGGTCCTCGTCACCATTCCCGGAACGGCGTCCTGCTTGACGCGGAAGGCGGGGACGAAGAAGGAATGCACCACGTCCTTGGCCCGCAGGCGCACCTCCACCGGACGGTTCACCACCAGGTGCAGCGCCGCCGTCGTGCTGATGTCCAGCACCAGGTCGTCCCGCCCCGCCGGGTCGGCGGGGTCCAGAGCGAACGGGTTCTGCCGCGGGGAGAAGAAGCGGGGGTCGAGGCGGCCGAACCGGCCGTCCGGCCCCGGGTAGCGGGCCTTCCATCCGAACTGCTCCGCCCGCACCTCCACCACCAGGGCGCCCGGCGGCGGCGCGCTGTGGATGCGCGTCCAGAGGCCGGCGGCGGTCACCGTCAGCCCGGTCATGACGATGGCGGGGACGATAGTGTAGGTCAGCTCCAGCGCCCGGTGCTCGTGCCAGTAGCTGGCCCGCTGCCCGCGGTCGCGGTAGAGCCAGACGAAGAGGGCCAGCAGCCCCTGCACCAGGATGAAGGCGACGCTGATGATGGCCAGGGTGACAAGGAAGAGCCGGTCCACGGGCCGGCCCTGCAGCGAGGCCAGGGGCGGCAGCCACCAGCGGCCGCGCGCCACCAGCGTCGCCGCTACCGCTCCCGCAACCAGCAGCCCCAGGGCGATGCCCAGCGCGGCCGCGGTCCGCCTGCTTCCTGCCTGATCCGATGTGACCATCGACGGGAGCCCTTTCGCACTAGTGAGCAGATATCGAGCACCATCCTAACCGCCGCCGCCCATCCCGTCCAGCGGCAATTGCCGTTCGCTGCCTGCGGGCAGCTGCAGGGTATCCTGCGCAGGCGTTGACCATGGCCTGGGGACGGAGAAGATACGAGCGTGCCGGCCGTGCAGGCGAACGGACCCCGGCTAGCGTTCCTCCACGCGACGCACCAGCCGGTCGATCTTGCTCTGACCTGTCAGAAGCGCTTCGACCTCTGCGCGCGAGGGCAGCGCACGCATCGTCCCCCAGCGGGTTGTCGCCAGGCCGCCCGCGGCGTTGGCGAACCGCACGGCGCCCTCGAGGTCGAGCCCCTCAGCCACGGCCACCGCCAGGGCACCTGTGAACGCATCGCCAGCCCCTGTCGTATCGACTGCCGCGACGGGAACCGCAGGCAGGTGCCGAATCCCCTTCTCCGCGGCCAGCAGTGCGCCGGCACCGCCTCGCTTGATGACGACAGCTTGCGGTCCCTTGGCCAGGAGGGCGCGCGCCGCGGCTTCCGCCTGAGTCTCACTCTCAACAGGATGGCCCACCAGGGCAGCCGCTTCCAGCTCATTGGGAGAAAGGATGGTCGCGTCGCGCCACACCTCCGCCGGGAACGGGCGCGGAGGCCCCGCGTCGACGATCGACGGTATCCCGTGCTTCGCTGCGCCGCGGACCGCAGCAGCGACCGCCTCGGGGGGCACCTCGAAGTCCACGAGCACGGCATCCAGGCGGCTCCAATGTGGAGCGAGCGCGGTCTCGACCTGTAGTGCCGACAGGCAGCTGTTGGCACCGTCGACAACCAGGATGGTGTTCTCGCCGCTGTCGTCCACCAGGATGAAGGCGACGCCTGTGGACGCCTGCGGGTGGACGGACACAGCATCCACGATCACGCCCTCCGCGCGGAGGGCCGTCAGCTCCTGCCTCCCAAAGTGGTCATCCCCCACGCAGCCCACCAGGATCACCGACGCACCCAGCCTGGCGCAGGCGACTGCAGCATTGGCGCCCTTTCCTCCCGGACCGATCTGGAACCGATGGGCCAAGAGGTTCTCCCCAAGCGTGGGGACGCGTGGCGTGTACACCATCAGGTCCGTGATGATGCTGCCCACTGCTGCGACGACCGGCATAGTCCCATCCCGCCCTGGTCCACACCCTGCCCTAAGGCGCCGTGGGTTCGCTCTCGGGCCGCGGGCGTGTGTAGCGGACCACGAAGCTGTACGGCGAAGGCCACGGGACGTGGCTGACCTCGGCCAGCCTGTCGACATACTCGTGCGCCAGCGACCACCCCACCGCACCCAGGTTCTCCTCAAGCTGTGCGGGGGTGCGGGCACCGAAGATCGGCGCGGTCACGCCCGGGCGCTGCAGCAGCCAGTTGAGGGCCACCTGGGCCGGCGTCTTCCCGATCTTGGCAGCAATCTCCGCCAGCGCGTCGATGACGCGCCACGCCAGGTCTGTCGCCCGCTGCTCGGGGAGGTCCTCGTACCGGTCGCGGCGGCCCGCCCGGCTGTCGGCCGGTGGAGGCTGATCTTTCCGGTACTTGCCCGACAGCCAGCCGCCCGCCAGGGGCGACCAGGGGATGACGCCGATCCCCTCGGCGCGACACAGGGGCAGGAGCTCCCATTCGGGGCTACGCACCAGCAGGCTGTACTCCGGCTGCAGACAGTCTACCCGCACCCACCCGTGGAGCTTGCTCAACATCACCGCGCGGTCGAGCTGGGAAGGTGTGAAGTTGGAGGCCCCCAGGTAGCGGATCTTGCCCGCCCGCACCAGGTCGTCCATGGTCTGCAGCGTTTCATCCAACGGCGTCGCAGCGTCCCAGCAGTGCATCTGGTAGAGATCGATGTGGTCGGTCTGGAGTCGTCGCAAGCTTGCCTCCACTGCAGCCAACAGGCGGGCACGGGACAGCCCACGGTCGTTAGGCCCCGGCCCTGTGGGGAAAAAGGTCTTGGTGGCGATCACGAGGTCGTCCCTCCGCCCGCGCCCCGCGATCCACCTCCCCAGAATGCTCTCCGCCTGCCCCGCGTTGTAGCTGTCAGCGCTGTCGAAGAAGTTGCCGCCGGCCTCCACGAAACGATCCAGCATGGCATGAGCGGTAGCCTCGTCGGTCACCCACCCGAAGGTCTGGGTGCCGAAGCACAGCGCTGATACCTTCAGGCCCGTCCGGCCCAGGCGTTTCACCCTCATGCTCACGGCTCCAGCC
>JBBIIQ010000102.1:0-7181 GCA_037446405.1 Armatimonadota bacterium
GGCCGGCCGCCACCCGGTGCACCGTCTCGGGAAGCCAGCGCCAGGCCAGCGCGGCCGCCCCCAGCGCCAGTGCCGCTGCGGTCCACGCCGGGGCGCTGTAGCTGATGTGCGCCAGCGCCGCGGCCAGTGCCGGCCCCAGGATGAATCCCAGGCCGAAGGCTGCGCCGATCAACCCAAAGCCCCGCGCACGGTCCTCCTCCCGGGTGACGTCCCCGATGTAGGCCCGTGCGGTGGAGATGTTGCCGCCGGAGAGGCCGTCGACGATGCGCGCCAGGAAGAGCATGGCGACACTGCGGCCCACCGCCAGGAGGGTGAAACTGAGTGCCGTCCCCAGCAGGCTGAGCAGCAGTACGGGCCGGCGGCCCCAGCGGTCGGAGAGGTCGCCCAGGATCGGCCCGGCGACCAGTTGCGCCAGCGAGAACGAGGCGAACAGCAGCCCGATGACCAGCGGCGAAGCGCCCAGCGCCTGGCTGTAGAAGGGCAGCAGCGGGATGATGATGCCAAACCCCACGAGGTTGACCAGGATGATGAGAAAGATTACCAGGAGCGGCCGGTTCACCCGACCATTATAGACCGGCCTCCGCGCGGCGACGGCTCAGCTTCCGGTTCAGGGGGTGCTCGCCGGGAGGGACGCAGATGCGTCCGGAGGCACGCGCAGGTACCACAGCACCCGGTCGGCGATGGCGCGGAAGACCGGCGCGGCCACGGCGCCCCCGTAGTAGGCGCCCCGGGGCTCCTCCAGCACGACCAGGATGGCCAGCCGCGGCTGGGGAACGGGAGCGAATCCGAGGAACGACGCGATGTAGCGGCCCTCCAGGTAGCCGCCCTCCGGCGCGGGAATCTGCGCGGTTCCGGTCTTGCCCGCGACCACGTAGCCGGGGACGGCCGCCTGCCTGCCCGTGCCGTCCTCCACCGCGCGCACCATCATCCGCATCACCGCCGCGGCGACCTCCGGGGAGACGACGCGGCGCCCCGGAGGGGTGCCCACCCCCTGCAGCAACCGCCCCTCGCGGTCACGCACCATGCGCACCACGTGCGGTCGCACCAGCACCCCGCCGTTGGCCAGCGCGGAGGCGGCGACCAGCACCTGCAGCGGCGTGGCGGAGATCCCCTGCCCGAAGCCGATGGTCTGCAGGCTCGGCCCCAGCCACTCCTGCGGCGGACGGACGATTCCCCCGGCTTCACCGGGCAGGTCGATGCCGGTGGGCGCGCCGAAGCCGAAGCGACGGATGTAGGCGTAGAAGGTCTCGCTGCCCACCCGGGCGGCCACCTGGGCCGCGCCCACGTTGGACGAGTAGCGGATGACGTCGGTCAGGGTCTGGGTCGTCGTGCAATACCGGTGGACGTCGCGGATGCGGTGCGCCCCCACCTGCAGGGACGGCGGGCAGTCGAACCGGTCTGCCAGCGTCACCCGGCCCGCGTCCAGGGCCGCGGCCACCGTGATCACCTTGAAGGTCGAGCCGGGCTCGTACACCTCGCTGACGGGCCGGTTGACCCATCGCTGGGGCGGGACGCGCTGGAAGGCGCCCGGGTCGAAGGACGGCACCACCGCCAGGGCCAGCACCTCCCCCGTCCGCGGGTCGATGGCCAGAACCGTGCCCCGCACCGCGCCGCTCTCCCGCACCGCCTTCTCCAGCTCCCGCTCGGCGATGTGCTGCACCACCTGGTCGATGGTCAGCACCAGGTCGGCGCCGTCCACCGGAGGCGCAGCCAGCCGCTGGGTTTCCACCAGCGGCCGGCCCACCGCGTCCCGGCCCGTCACCGCCCTGCCCGGCCGTCCCCGCAGGATCGTGTCGTAGGCCAGTTCCACGCCGGCCAGCCCCTGGTTGTCCACGCCGACGAATCCCAGGAGGTGGGCCGCCAGCGTGCCGCTGGGATAGGCGCGCGGCTGCTCGCGCAGGAACCCCACCTGTCCGTCCAGCCGCAGGGCGCGCAGCGCCGCCGCGGTCTGGGGGCTGACCTTGCGCCTCAACCAGACGAAGTACAGGTGGGGCTCCAGCCGCCGCTCGACCTCTTGCGGGTCCAGCTGCAGCAGCGGCGCCACGCGCCGGGCGAAGGCCGGCGGGTCAGGAATGGCCCGCGGGACGGCGAAGACCGACTCTGCCTCCACATTGGTCACCAGCGGGCGTCCGGCACGGTCGAAGATGCGGCCGCGCCGGGTGGGCAACGTGAAGGCTTCCAGCTGCTGGTTGAGCGCCAGCCGCTGCAGGCGCCCGGCCTGAGTGCCCTGGATGTAGACGAGGCGGCCGAGGAGCATGCCCTGAGCCGCAAAGAGGAGGACGAAGAGCACCAGGAGACGACGCCGCGCGGCCTGCTGCAGGTCCGCGGCCGTGACAGCGGGGCGCCGTGGAGATGGGGCAGAACGCGGCCGGGCGCGATGCAGACGCGGACGCGACCGCCCGGAGGGGCGTCGCGTCATCGCTCCAGCTCGCGCGCCTGGGCCTCGCCGAACCCGAGCCACGCTCCCAGGCGCTCAGCTAGCGAGCGCGGAGGCGCCGGGGAGGCGACGACGGCCGGAGCCGTGGTGATGGCGGCGAGCTGGCGCTGGCGGGGCGGCACCATGCCGAGCTCTGTCATGGCGATGCGCTCGATCCGCTGCGGCGACCTCAGGGCGGAGACGGTGGCCTGTAGGCGCGCGTGCTCGCTCTCCAGACGGGCGAGCTCGCGCTGGAGCCGGAGGATGGTGTAACCGGTCGCCGCCGCCTCGGTACGCTGGTACACGTAGAGGAGCGCAGGAAGAATCGCCAGGGCCGCCACCACCATGGCTACGGCCATCGGATTCCGCCGGAACCGGCGGCGCGGGGTGGGGCGCTCCCGCAGCCGCCGGTCCGGCATGACCACAGGGTAGACGCGGGCGCGGCGCTGCGCCGCCATCATGGCTGCACCGCCCGGGCGCGCGCGTGCGACAACAGCGGGCGGGGGCTCGGCTGCCGGAGGTGCTCAAGCCGAAGGTCTGATGCAATGCTGCGAATGGAGGCGCGAAGACCGAGCACCCGCCCTCACCTATGAGCCGTCTGTCGTCTGGCCGACCCGCTCCACGGCGCGCAGCTTGGCGCTCCGGGCGCGGGGATTGCGTGCGACTTCCTCCGCAGAGGGCACCACCGGGCGTCGCGTCAGCAGGCGCACCCGGGGCGCCGATATCGTCCTGCGCCAGAGCGTGCGGGTGGAGGGCCCAGGTCCGGAGGGGTACTCACGGGAGAGGCACAGGAAGGTGTGTTTTACGGTGCGGTCTTCCAGGGAGTGGAAGGTGATTACGCAGAGTCGCCCTCCCTCCCTGAGGCCCTCCACCACGTCTGGCAGTGCGTCCTTCAGGTCGTCCAGCTCGTGATTCACGGCGACGCGCAGCGCCAGGAACGTGCGCGTGGCCGGGTGAATCCGCCGCGGGTGGTGGCGCCGGGGGATGGCCCGCGCCACCAGGTCCGCCATCTCCGTCGTGGTGTGCAGCGGCCGGGCACGGACGATGGCCTGGGCGATGCGCCCCGCCCACCGCTCCTCTCCGTACTCGCGCAAGATCCGCCGCACCTCATCCTCCGGAAGTCGGTTGAGCAGCTCCGCCGCCGTCTCGCCGGCGGAGCGGTCCATGCGCATGTCCAGCGGACCCGCCACCTGGAACGAGAACCCCCGCGCCGGGTCGTCGAGCTGCAGCGACGAGACCCCCAGATCCATGACCACTCCGTCCACCGCCTCCACCCCCTGCGCCCCCAGGACCTGGCGCAGGCGGGTGAAGTTGGCGTGCACCAGCGTCACCGCGGTGCCGAACCGCGCCAGCCGCTGCCGGGCCACCGCCAGCGCCTCGGCGTCGCGATCCAGCCCGATCAGCCGGCCTCCGGGAGCGATGCGCTCCAGGATGGCCTCGGCATGGCCGCCAGCCCCCACCGTGGCGTCCACATACGTCCCGCCCGGTCGGGGGGCCAGCAGAGCCAGCGTCTCCTCCAGCAGGACGGGGATGTGGGTGCCCATCCGGCTCTCCCCTCGCTCCTCGCCCGCCCTGCATCCCCACCGGCCCGCCCCGGACCGCGCCTAGAGGCTGACGTCGATCTTCTCCGCGATCTCCACAGCCTGGCGCTGAATCCGGGTGACAACCTCCTTCCACCGCGCCTCGCTCCAGATCTCGAGGCGGGTGCCCATCCCCGTCACCACCACCTCCCGGTCGATCGCCGCATACTCACGCAGCGTCTCCGGAAGGGTGATCCGGCCCTGCCGGTCCACCTCCACATCCCGCGCGGCAGCGAAGAGAAAGCGCTGGAAGTCCCGCTCCCGCAGCGGCAGCCCGCGCAGGACCCTCTCCACGCCCGCCCACCCTTTCTTCGAGTACACCCAGATGCAGTGGTCGAACCCCCGCGTGACGATGACCGTCGCCCCCAGTTCGCGGCGGAACGGAGGCGGGAGCACGACCCGCCCCTTCTCGTCCAGGGTGTAGCGGAACTCTCCACGGAGCATCCCCACTATTCCCCACTTTGCTCCACTCGCTTCCCAGTTTCTCCGCCCCGGCGCAAAGTCCTTCCCGACGGCGCACGAATTTTCCGGCCGGCGGCGCAAACCCCGATGTGGCGCGGGTCTCCGGCCGACGAGCGCTGCCGGGCATGTGCCCCGACCGGCCGCGGCGTGGCGACTACTAGCGGTGGGGGAATTTGTCGCGCGTGACTACAAGATGGGGGCCCAGGCCCGGGGCCCAGCCGCGGGAGGCCCAACCGCGGGGAGCGGGCCTGCCGCAGGGCGCGGGCCAGCCGCCGAGACTCCAGCCCCGGGGCGCGGCTATCTTGCCGGGAGGAGCTCCTCGGCGCCGAGGAGGGGGGCTCCCGGCCACCACCCCCGCTCAGGGAGCAGCGGCGCCCGCGCCGCGGACCGACGGCCGGCGTTTGCGCACGCCTCCGCGGGCAAGGGCGTGGCGGCAATGAGGAGCCCCCCATCGTCCAGTGGGTCAATCAGGTACACCGGCGCCATGAGCAGGCGACTGGCGCCGATCTCGGTGACTCTGTCTCCTCCCACGACGGTCAGCCAGGCGGGAAGGGCGCGCGCCCGTTGCTCTCCCCGGTCCGCGCCAGCCGCAGACCTGCGGCCTGGCGGGGTGCGCGTTGCACCGGGGTCGTTCCTGTAACGCTCGTCGTCCCCGTCGCTCTCGCCGTCCCCGTAACGCTCATCGAACACCCCCGCCAGGGGGCGCAGGATATCGCTGAGCGCCCGCACCAGGTGGATGAAGACCAGCGCCTCCGCCGGCGAGGTCAGCGCCGGTCCGCAAAGGTGGACGGCGGGCAGGCGGTGCGCGAGGGTGCTGTGGAGGAGGCGCCGGGGGACGGCGCCGGCGCGGCGCAGCAGTTCGAGCTCCTGGCCGTGCGCCAGGTACTCCACGGCCAGCGACTCACTCCGCCGCCCCAGCATCCTGGCCGCGGGCATGCCGGCGGCCCTAAACCAGGTCGGCGTGTAGCTGGGGCCGGCCGACCGCAGGGTGGCGAGCAGGTTCCAGGCGGCCGAGGGAGCCGGGGGCTCCCGCAGCCACAGCGTACCGGCAACTACCCGTAAGGGCCCCTTTTCCCCTCCCGCAGACTGACGTCGGGTCATTTGCTCGGGAGCCTCTCCGCTCAAGGATGTTGCCCGGAAGGATAGACACTCCGCGTCTCAGCACCCTCTCACGGCGCCGCCGGGCGCAGGAAATGCGGGGCAACGGAGCTGGTTGATCCCGGCGGTGAGCGGCCCGGAAGGGCCTGGCCCAGGCGCTCGAGGGGAGCCGGGTCCGCCGGCCCGCCATCGCTCTGCCCTCAGTGCAGGTTCGTCCCGCGGGTCTGCAGGCTGCACCCCTGGGCGCGCAACCAGGCGATGTCCGACCGAATGGTGCGTGTGCTCACACCGAGCACGCGCGCCAGGTCCTCCTCCCGCGGGTCGCCCCCCTGCACGTTGGCCTCCGCGCACAGGCGAAGGATCCGCGCCCGCCTCAGTCCTACCTCGCCCTTGAGCTCCTTGAGCACCTCATCCTGCCGACCGGCGTCGACAGTCCAGATGACCTCGACATACTCCTCAGCCCGCAACGGCCTCCCCCAGGGTGCCCCGGTCCGCGGGATGAGAACGCACATCCTGCCGTGACGAAGCAATTGCCCGCCAGCAGACAGTGCGTGCTGCCTCGGATCGTGCATCGGCTGACCCCGACCAAAGGCCTTCTCCCAGGCGCTCACGATCTCGCGGTTAACAGGGACAGAAAGGTACCTGGCCCTCATCTTGCTGCCAAGACGAGTGGCCCGGTCGATCACCAATCCGTAGGCCTCGCGGAGTACGAGGCTAGCATTCGGGGCTCCACAGGACTGAAGCACCGAGAAGTGATTCCAAAGCACTTCCTGTGGTTGGTATGCGAAACCTCCACGCTTCGCAAGCAGACTCACGGCCCTCTCCGACGACGCCAGAGCCTCGTCGAGCCGCCCGGCTCTCTGATAGGCGACCGCCAGCCACGAGCACGCCTGAGTCAGCTCCAGGTGAGTCGTCTCCGCATCCAAGAGATCGACCGCCAAACTCAGGAGGTCCACAGCTCGTCCCGCTTGTTCGAGAGCCAAGTTGACCCGGCCAAGCGTCGCCAGGTAGACTCCGATCAACTGATCAGGGGTTGCTATCACTTCCCCCAAGGCGCGCACAGCGAAGTTGTGGGCAGCATCGACGTCGCCCTGCTCAAGGGCAACGACTGCGGCCAAGTCCAGCAAGTTTGCCCTGCTTCTCCCGCCGATCTGCGGAAGAAGGTTCATGTCCTTCATTACGGCCTTCCGGGCAATCCGATAGTTGCCAAGTCCAGTCCAAACACCATGGCCAAGGGTCGTGGTTGCCACGACCCTCCAGTATGCCTCAGCCTTCCCGCACTTGAACGGTAGCCCCCGCCTCGCGTGCCTGACAGCAGACGGGAAATCTCCAGCACAACCAGACACGAGAGCTAGCATGACATTCACTAACGCTCTGCCAGACAGATTGCCAGCGCGACGATAGTCAGTCTCAGCAAACTGCAGAGCATTCTTGGCTTCATCACATCGCCCCATGAAGGCCAGTGTTTGACCGCGGAGCATGTTCCTCAGGGCCCGTTCGTTTAAATCCCCTTTAGCAAACCTCTCCGCTCTGTCAAGGCTTCTCAGGGCCTCGAGATCATCTCTGGCAGCCTGGAGGCAGCCCATTCTATTCCAGACACGCTCGAGACACTCATGGTCCCCAAG
>JBBIIQ010000103.1:0-7154 GCA_037446405.1 Armatimonadota bacterium
GTTCTGCTGGTCTAGGAGGACCTGGACGAGATCCTGGCCCTGTCGGACCGCATCGCCGTCATGTTCGGCGGGGAGATCGTGGGCACCGTGGCCGCGGCGGAGGCGGACCGTGAGCGGCTGGGACTGATGATGACGGGACAGCGCGGATGATGCGGGTCGGCCCCTTGGAGATCGAGCGGCGGCCTGACCCCCCGCTGCCCTGGATCCTGGGCGTCTCCCTGCTGGCCATCCTGGCGGCCATGGCCGCAAGCGGGGTGATCTTCTGGAGTTACGGGGTGGAGCCGCTGCGCGCCTACGGCGTGATCGTCCGGGGGACGCTGTTCAACGTGCGGGCGCTGCCCGAAGTCGTACGCTTCGCTATCCCCCTGTTGCTGGCCGGGTCGGGGCTGGGGCGGGCATTCCGGGCGCTGTTCCGGACCATCGGGGCGGAGGGGCAGAGCCTGGCCGGCGCCACGGCGGCGACGTGGGTGGCGCTCTTCTCCCCGGTGCCCGACTCCCTGAAGCTGCCGGCCATGTTCCTGGCCGGGTTCCTGGGCGGGGCGGCCTGGGGCTTCCTCCCGGCCCTGCTCAAGCTGCGCCTGGCGGTGAACGAGGTCATCTCCACGCTGATGATGAACTACATCGCCCTCTACCTGGTCTCGTGGCTGGTGCACGGACCGTGGAAGGGACCGGAGATGCGGGGCTTCGCCTTCACCGACGAGTTTCCGCCGGCCGCGCAGATCCCCGTGCTCGCCGGCACCCGCATCCACTGGGTGACCCTGCTGCTGGGCATCGCCCTGGCCGTGGCTGTGGCCTTCATGCTGGCACGCACCCGGCTGGGCTTCGAGATCCGCGTCCAGGGCGAGAGCCTGGACGCCGCGCGCTACGCCGGCATCGATCCCACCCGCACCACGCTCCTGGTGATGCTCTTCGCCGGCGGGGCGGCGGGGCTGGCCGGCGTGGGCGAGGTGGGCGGCATCCACCACCGCCTCCTCGACCCGAACCAGATCTCCCTGGGGTTCGGCTACGCGGCCATCATCGTCGCCTGGCTGGCCCGCGGCAGCCCTATCGCCGCCATCCTCACGGCGCTGTTCCTGGGCGTGGTCTTCACCAGCGGGGACGTGATGAAGGTGGCGCTGCAGATGCCGGCGCGGGTGACGGACGTCTTCAACGGCTTGATCCTCTTCTGGCTGATCGGCAGCGAGCGCCTGCTCTACTACCGGGTGCGCTGGGCGCCGGGACGGGCCGTGCGCGAGCCGCTGCCCGTGGCCGACGCGGGAGCGGACCCGGGGACGCCGGGGGGCGCGGGCGAGGCGTAACCGATGGAGGAGTGGGTCCTCAACACCATCATCCGGGGGCTGGCCCTGGGCACCCCGCTGCTGTGGGCGGCGCTGGGCGAGGTGTATGCCGAGCGCTCCGGGGTGGTCAACCTGGGCGTGGAGGGCATGATGGTCCTGGGCGCGTTTTCCGCCTTCGCCCTGGCGCAGACCACGGGGAACCCGCTTCTGGGACTGCTGCTCGCCGCCGGGGCCGGCGCGGCGGCGGCGCTGCTGCACGCTTTCGTCACCATCACCCTGCGGGCCAACCAGTACGTCTCGGGGCTGGCCCTGACCATGCTGGGCCTGGGGCTGTCCGCCCTGCTGGGGCGGCGCTGGGAGGGGCTGCCGCTGCTGGAGACCCTGCCCGAGGTCTCCGCCTTCACCTACCTCAGCCTCCTCCTGGCGGTGGCGCTGTGGTTCGTCCTCTACCACACCCGCTGGGGGATGATCGTCCGCTCCGCCGGGGAGGCGCCGGCCGCCGTGGACACCCTGGGCCTCAACGTGGCCCTGGTGCGCTATCTGGCCGTCGTCTTCGGCGGCGCGCTGGCCGGGGTGGGCGGAGGGTTCCTCTCCGTGGCCTACCGCCCCTCCTGGACGGAGGGCATGACCAACGGCCTGGGGTGGATCGCGATCGCCATCGCCATCTTCGCCTCCTGGGACCCGCTGCGGGCGGTGGCCGGCGCCTTCCTCTTCGGCGCGCTCTTCCACCTGTCGTTCCGCCTGCAGACCTGGGTGGCGCCGGAGCCGCTGCAGATGATGCCGTTCGCGTTTACCATAGTGGTGTTGGCCGCCACGGCCCGCCGCGGCGGGCGGGCGCAGGGCGCCCCCGAAGCGCTGGGAGTGCCCTACGTGCGTGGAGAGCGGTGAGAGGAGGGAGGTGAGAGGAGACGGTGCGTTTGCGGCAAGGCGTTGAGTCCGGGAGCAAAGGGAGGACAACGATGCGCTGGATAAGGACAGTGGCACTGGTCGGGCTGATGCTCCTGTTCGCCGCAGCCGGGCCCGGCCTGGCGCAGGCCAAGCTCAAGGTCGGGTTCATCTACGTGGGCCCCATCGGCGACTACGGCTGGACCCACGCCCACGACCAGGCGCGGCGGATCACCGAGCGGACCCTGCCCATCGAGACCCTCTACGTGGAGTCGGTGCCGGAGGCGCAGGTGGAGCCGTTCATCGACAAGCTGATCCAGCAGGGCGCCAGGGTGGTGTTCACCACCAGCTTTGGCTTCATGGACGGCACTCTGGCCATGGCCAAGCGCTACCCGAACATCATCTTCGGGCACGCCAGCGGCTTCAAGCGCAACCGCAACATGTTCACCTACATGGCCGACTTCTACCAGATCTACTACCTGAACGGCCTGATGGCCGGCGCGCTCACCAAGAGCGGCAAGATCGGCTACGTGGCGGCCTTCCCCATCCCCGAGGTGAAGCGGCACCTGGGGGCGTTCGCCCTGGGCATCCGCGCGGTCAACCCCACGGCCACGGTGAACGTGCGCTGGCTCTTCTCCTGGTTTGCCCCGGCGAAGGCCAAGGAGGCCACCGAGGCGCTGATCGCGGAGGGGGCCGACGTCTTTGCCTTCACCGAGGACTCCCCCACGGTGATCCAGGTGGCCGCCAAGAAGGGGCTGCCCAGCTTCAGCCACTACTCCCCCATGCAGCGCTTTGCTCCACAGCACGTGATCTCCGGGCAGCTGGTGCACTGGGAGGCCATCTACATCGACTTCCTGCGGAAAGTGCTGGCGGGCAAGTACACCGCCGACAACCTGCAAAACGTGGACTACTGGTGGCTGCTGGCGGAGAAGGCGGTGGAGCTGGGCGGGGACTTCGGCGTGCCGGTGAACCCCGTCTGGGTGCCAAAGCTGCAGGCGGTCAGGGTGAACACCAGGGAGTTTGGGACGGTCTCCGTCTATGACCTGGTGATGCGGCGCCTGGCGCAGATGTCCAAGACGCCGGTGGCCTTCGATCCCTTCACCGGACCCATCCGCGACCGCAAGGGCGTGCTGCGCGTGCCCGCGGGGAAGACCATGACCGTGCTGGAGCTGACCACCATGGAGTGGGCGGCGCCGGGCATCGTCGGCCCCTGGCCGAAGGAGCCGTAGCGTATCCAGAGGTGGCGCGCAGGGCTGGCGGGCAGCCAGCGACGGCTGCCCGCCGGCGTCTCCTCAGAAGGCCCCGGGCTCCGGCAGCAGCTTGAAGACAGGGAGGATGCCCAGGTTGTGGATGTCGGGTACCTCCTCCCCCTCCAGCAGGATCGCCGCCTTGGCCACCACCGTGCCCCCCGCCTGGGCAATCAGCTCCAGCATGGCCCGCATCGTCTCGCCGGTGCTGAAGATGTCGTCCACCACAGCCACGCGCCTGCCGCGCAGCTTCATGGCGTCCCGTCCGTCCATGTACAGCTCCTGCTCCGTCTTGGCGGTGATGGGCTTGTAGCGGACCATCAGCGGCGAGAGCATGAACGGGCGGATGCGCCGCTGGCAGACCACGTAGGGCTTCAGCCCCAGGTAGGTGGCGATGGCGTGGGCCAGGGGGATGCCCTTGATCTCCGTGGTCACCAGGATGTCCGGGTCGTTCAGCCGGGGGGCCAGCAGCCTGGCCGCCCGGTCGATCACCTCCGTGTCGCCCAGGCTGTAGTAGTAGGCGATCCAGGTGTCGGGGGCCACCTGGATGAGCGGCAGGGTGCGCACCATGCCGGCGACCTCCAGGTCGTAGGCTGGCTGCCCGCGGAACGGCAGGATGTGAGTCATAGGTCACCTCGGTTGCTCAACGATAACGCCACACCGTAGCCTACGGCAGCGGCCGGTGTGGCTCAATGTCCTATCCCTTCCCGGAGGCCGGGGCCTTTTCCTCCGCGCCGCCGCGGCGCGCCGCGTGCAGCCGGCGGGCGTGCTCCAGCAGCAGCTCCCAGGCGGCGCGCACGTGCGCCTCGGTGGTGCGCAGGTTCCCCACGGCGAGCCGCAGGGTGAGGCGCCCGCCCAGCCGGGTGTGCGACAGGTAGGCGCGCCCCGTGGCGTTGACGGCATCCAGCAGCGCGGCGTTGAGGGTGTCCAGATAGGCTTCCCGCTCGTCTGCGCTGCCCTGCAGGTCGGCGGGGTGCGCGCGGAAGCAGACGACGCTGAAGGGGGTGGGGGCCATCCGTTCGAAGTCGGGGTGCGCGTCCACCCAGGCGGCGAAGGTCTGCCCCAGGCGGATGTGCTGGCGCAGGCGGGCGACCAGCCCCTCCCGGCCGAAGTAGCGGATGACCATCCACAGCTTGAGGGCGCGGAAGCGCCGTCCCAGCTGCACCCCGTAGTCCATGAAATCCCGCACCCCGGCCTGCTCCGCCTCGGCCGTGCGCAGGTACTCCGGGACCAGGCTGAAGGCGCGGCGCAGCAGCTCGGGACGCCGGCAGAAGAGCGCGCTGCAGTCGATGGGGGTAAACAGCCACTTGTGCGGGTTGATCACCACCGAGTCGGCGCGGGCGCACCCGTCCAGGACCCAGCGGAACTCGGGGACGACGGCCGCCATCCCGGCGTACGCGCCGTCCACGTGCAGCCACAGCCCTTCCCGGGCGCAGACCTCGGCGATGGCGGGGACGGGATCGACGCTGGTGGTGGAAGTGGTGCCTACGGTGGCGACCACACAGAAGGGCCGCCAGCCGGCGGCGCGATCCTCCTGGACGGCCTGCGCCAGCGCCCCAACGTCCAGGCGGAAGGCGGCGTCGGTGGGGATCTTGCGCACCCCCTGCTGCCCCAGCCCCAGGACGATGGCCGCCTTCTCGATGGAGGAGTGGGCCTGCTCGGAGGTGTAGAGGCGCAGGCGCGGGCCCCCGGCCAGCCCCTCCTGGCGCACGGGGTGCTCCTCCACGGCCTCCCGCGCCGCGGCAACCGCGCAGAGGCTGGCCACAGAGGCGGTGTCCATGATGATGCCGAACTGCGGCGGCAGGCCCACCAGCTGCCGCAGCCAGTCCAGGACCACCTCCTCCAGCTCCGTCGCCGCGGGAGAGGTCTTCCAGAGCATGGCGTTGACGTTAAGGGCCGCCGCCAGGAGCTCCCCCAGGATCCCCGGGGCCGACCCGGTGATGGCGAAGTAGGCGAAGAAGGCGGGATGGTTCCAGTGGGTGAGGCCGGGGACGATGTGCCGCTCGAAGTCCGCCAGGATGGCGTCCATGGACTCGCCGTCTTCCGGCGGTCCGGCCGGCAGGGTGTGGCGCAGCGACCCCGGCGCTGTGCGCGCCAGGACCGGGTAGCGCTCGGGGTGGGCCAGGTAGTCGGCGATCCAGTCCACGACCCGGTAGCCGAAGCGGCGAAACTCCTCCGGGTGCATGTCCGTCGCTGGAGCTGTGGCTGCCATGGGATATCCCTCCCTGTGGGGCCTCCTCAACACTCTTCTGCCCCCATCCGCTGCCGCCTCCTCCCTGACGCAGGAAGGCCCAGCGGCGGCAGGGAAGGTGAAGGCGTGGACCTCTCCCGGCTGATCCAGGTGGCCCGCGGCCTCCAGCCCGCCGACCTGCTGCTGCGCCACGCCCGCGTGGTCGACCTGTACAACCACGAGATCATCGAGGCCGACGTGGCCATCGTGGAGGAGCGTATCGCCGGCATCAGCGCCATCCCGGGCGCCTACCGCGGCCAGGAGACCCACGACCTGAAGGGAGCCTACCTGGCCCCGGGGTTGATCGACGGGCACGTGCACATCGAGAGCGCCATGGTCAGCGTGCCGGAATTCGCCCGCGCCGTCGTCCCCCACGGGACCACCACCATCGTGGCCGACCCGCACGAGATCGCCAACGTCCTGGGGATGAGCGGCATCCGCTACATGCTGCAGGCGGCCAAGTACAACCCGCTCAGCGTCTTCGTCATGGCCTCCTCCTGCGTCCCCGCCGGGCCCATGGAGAGCGCGGGCGCGGAGATCACGGCCTACGACCTGGAGACGTTGATGCAGGACAAGTGGGTGCTGGGCCTGGCGGAGGTGATGAACTACCCCGGGCTGCTGGCGGGGGACGAGGAGGTCCTGGCCAAGCTGCGTGCCGCCGGTCGTCGGCCCGTGGACGGCCACGCCCCGGGGGTGCGCGGCCTGGACCTCAACGCCTACGTCGCCGCCGGGGTGGGATCGGACCACGAGTGCACCACCGTGGAGGAGGCCAGGGAGAAGCTGCAGCGGGGCATGGTGGTGATGATCCGGGAGGCGACGCCGGCGCGCAACCTGCGGGACCTCCTGCCGCTGGTTACCCCGCAGAACGCGCGACGCTTCGTCTTCTGCACCGACGACCGCAGCCCCATCCACCTGCTGGAGGAGGGGCACATCGACTCCATGGTGCGGCAGGCCATCGACCTGGGGCTCGATCCCTTCCTGGCGCTGCAGATCGGCAGCCTGAACACCGCGGAGTACTTCGGCCTGCGCGACCGGGGCGCGGTGGCCCCGGGCAAGCTGGCCGACCTGATCGTCTTCGACGACCTGCTCGCGCCGCGTCCGCGGCGCGTCTACCGGCTGGGGCGCCTGGTGGCGCGGGACGGCGAGCTGCTGCCCTACGAGCGGCCCGAGCGGTTACCGGCGCTGCGCGGCTCGGTGAACGTACCGCGGGCCACCCTGCTCTTCCGCATCCCCGCGCGCGGCCGGCGTATCCGGGTCATCGACGTCATCCCCGACCAGATCGTCACCGCGGCAGGGGAGGCGGAGGCCACCATCGTGGACGGCGAGGCGGTGGCCGACCCGCAGCGGGACCTGCTGAAGCTGGCGGTGATCGAGCGGCACACCGGCAGCGGGCGGGTGGGGCTGGGCTTCGTCCGCGGCTTCGGGCTGCGTCTGGGGGCGCTTGCCTCGAGCCACGCGCACGACGCACACAACCTCGTGGTCGTGGGCGTCGACGACCAGGACATGGCGGTCGCG
>JBBIIQ010000104.1:0-7126 GCA_037446405.1 Armatimonadota bacterium
CCAGCCACGCCCGGATCCCGCGCGCGGCCTCCTGGTGGCCCCGGCCGGCGTGCGGCAGCCAGCGCCGTCCCCCGCCTGCCCCCACGGCCTGCTGCTCGGCAGCGGCGATGAACGCGCGGCGGAACTCCTCCAGGAGGTGGCGGTAGACGATGGCCACTCCGCTGGCGCTGTTGAAGAATGCGGGCAGCCTCCAGGCGTGCGCAGGGCAGAAGCCGCGCGCCGTGATCAGCTCCTCACGGAACCAGGGGTCGTTCACGCCCTCGTAGAGGAATCCCCAGAGGAACCTGCGCACGCCCTCCAGGCTGAGGTGGCAGACGGGGCAGTGGCCGCGGTCCAGGGCCTCGAAAAGGGCGCAAAACAGCATGTCGCGCTGCACCGGCCTACCCGCTCCTGTTGCGCTGGTCTCGCCAGAAGGTGCGCAGCGCATCGGTGGCGGCCACCCGGCCGGGCGGGTCCTCTGGCTGCGGGCGGCCGTGTGACGCCGTCACCCCGAGCTGCGCCTCCCGTTCCGCCAGCGTCCGCCGCAGCCGCGCCCGGCGGGCCTCCTGCAGCGCCAGCGACTCCTGGAACTGGGCGTTGGTCGCCTCAAGCCCGGTGATGTTCATCTGCAGCCCGCGGATGGCCTCGTCCGCCAGGTAGGCGCGGTGGCGCAGGGCCGCCAGCTCCGCCCGCGCTGCAGCCCATTCGTTGAAGACCTCGGCGAAGGTGCGGTCGGGCAGGGTGAGGGCGTCGGCGCCGTATGCCAGCAGGATCTTCACGCCCTCCTCCGCCGTCCACCCCTTCTCCCGGATGAAATGGGCAAACGTCCCGCCCAGGTCCCGGGGCAGGCGGACGCGCAGCCGCTGCAGCGGGGGGAAGACGACCTGGCGTGTCATCGGCCTCTCCCGGCCAACCGGCGTGCGATGCGCTCCCACAGCCCGCGGCGGCGGGAGGTGGATGAAGAGGAGGAGGGCGACGAGCTCAACCGGTCGATCAGCGCTTGCAGCAAGGCGTTCTCCTCGCGCAGCTCCCGCATCCGTTGCCGGTTCTCTTTGAGGGCCTTCCCCAGCGCATGCACCTGCTCGCTGAGGGCGTGCATCCTCATTTCCGCGACGATGGTGCGGGCACGCATGGAGACCAGCAGGGCCGCGGTCTCGCGGCGGCGGAGTTCCTGGGCGCGGGGGGTGGCAGCGTCTTTCGCTTCGCCCGACGCCTCCCACTCCGCCTCGTCCCGCCGGTAGCGCTCCAGGCCCAGCGCCAGGAGCCAGGGGAGGTCCGCCTCCGGGTCGCGTCCCTGGACCTCCAGGGCGCGGCGGATGGCTGCCCAGTCGTCCTCCAGCAGCTGGACCTCGATCTCCCATTCCGCCGCCGCGCTCATGGCCGAGAAACAAAGAGCCCCTGCCGACCAGCGATCAGCAGGAGCTATCAGCCCTCCGTGGGGCAAAGGCGAGCTCCATCGCCTATGCAGTTGCGGTTTCAGTGTAGGCATGGGCGGGGCGTTGTGTCAACGGCCGCTCCCACTCGCCTGTTCCGAAACTCCCGGTGCGCCGGGCCGTTGCGCCTGAGGGCACATTGGACGATCATATGGAGGAGGAGAACAGGCCAGAGTATGCCGTCTTTCGCCCTGCTGGGCCTGCTGTCCGTCGGCATCGGCATCGAGCTGGCGGTGACAGCCTTTCTCCTCCTGCGGTTCCTGGAAAGCCGCGAGGCCCAGGTGGGCTGGTGGGCGGCGGCCTTCACCCTCTACACCGCCCACGTGCTGCTGGAGACGCTGGCGTTCATCTGGCCGGGCGTGATCATCCTGCGGCACCTCTTCTTCGTCCTGGCGGCCGCAGCCATCGCCCGCAGCCTGGGACCGCTGCCCCTGCCGCTCTCACCGCTGCTGGCGGTGGTGGCTATCGTCCTCTCCGCGCTGCTGCTGCCCTCCTCCCCGGGCTGGGCGGCCGTTCCGCCGTCGCTGCTGGGCGGCGCCTGGTTCGTCCTGGCGGCGGTGCGCTACGTCCACGCGGTGGGCGGCCTGGAGGAGCGGTCTTCCCTGCTGGTCTTCGGCGGCCTCCTGCTCACCGGGGCCATCTCCCTGGCCTATCCGCTCCTGCGGCCGCAGCCCATCTGGGTGGGCGTGGGCGCGGGGCTCTCCGGGCTCTTCACCATCACCTTCGCCCTGGGGGTGCTGCTGCGGAGCTGGGCCCGCGCCCGCGACCTGGCCACGGTCAACGCCGTGGCCGAGACCCTCAACCGCTCCACCAACATCCAGGAGGCGCTGCAGACATCCCTGCAGCGGGTCGTGGAGCTGATGAACCTGCGCAGCGGGTGGGTGTTCATCCAGGAGGACGGCGGCTATACCCTGGCCGCGCACCGCGCCCTGCCGGAGGTGCTGGCCGCCAGCGACGCCACGGCCATGGCCGGCGACTGCCGCTGCCTGCAGCTGTTGCGCGAGGGGCGGTTGCGCCAGGCCGTGAACACCGTCCCCTGCCTGCGGCTGGAGAACGCCGGGTGGCCGCAGGTGCGCCATGCCAGTGTGCCCCTGTACACCGCGGGGCGCGCGGTGGGCGTGATGAACCTCCTGCTGCCGGAGGGCCGCAACCTGGTGGGCCGCGAGCTGGACATGCTGGCCGCCGTGGGGCACCAGATCGCGCTGGCCGTGGAACGCAACCGCCTCTTCGAGGAGGTGCGGGCCAAGGAAGCCGCGCGGGGAGAGCTGATCGAGAAGCTGCTCACCGCGCAGGAGGACGAACGGCGGCGCATCGCCCGCGAGCTGCACGATGAGGCGGGGCAGGCGCTGACCGCCCTCATCCTCAACCTGGAGATGACCGAACGGGCGGCCCCGCCGGAGGAGGCGGCGCGCCTGGAGCGGCTGCGCGCCATCGCCGAGCACACCCTGGGCGAGCTGCGCACGCTGATCTACGAGCTGCGCCCCACCATTCTGGACGACCTGGGGCTGGGGGCGGCCATCCGCTGGCTGGTCAAGGAAGTGGTGGAACCCAACGGCATCAAGGTGGACCTGCAGCTGCAGGGGCTGGAGCGACGCCTGCCGCACGCGGTGGAGACCGCGGTCTTTCGCATCACCCAGGAGGCGTTGAATAATATGCTCAAGCATGCGCAGGCCTCCCGGGCCCGCGTGGCTGTGGGGGTCGACCACCGGGAGGTCAGCATCACGGTGGAGGACAACGGCCGGGGCTTCAACCCGGCGACGGTCCCGCCCAGCCGTACGGGGCGAGGGCTGGGGCTGCTGGGGATGCGCGAACGGGCGGAGCTGCTGGGCGGCAGGCTGGTCGTGGAGAGCACGCTGGGGCAGGGCACCCGGGTGCACGGCGTCCTGCCGCTACGCGACGGCGGAGGGTAGGAGGGCACGTGGCCAAGATCAGGGTCGTCATCGCCGATGACCACGCGGTGGTCCGCGAGGGGATCAAGATGATCCTCGGGCGGGAGCCGGACATCGAGATTGTGGGTGAGGCCGGCAACGGCCGCGAAGCCCTGGACCTGGTGGCCAAGACCAGACCGCACGTGGTGGTGATGGACATCTCCATGCCTGAGATGGGGGGCGTGGAGGCCACGCGCCGCGTCAAGGAAGCCTACCCCAAGGTGAACGTGCTGGCTCTGACCATGCACGAGGACGAAAGCTACGTCTTCCAGTTGCTCAAGGCCGGCGCCTCAGGGTATGTGCTCAAGCGTGGAGCCGCGCAAGACCTGGTGCAGGCCATCCGCTCGGCCGCACGCGGCGAGGCCTTCCTCTATCCCTCGGTGGCGCGCAGCGTCCTCGCCGACTACCTGAAGCGCGTGGAGGCAGGCGAGGAGCGGCACCGCTTCGACGGGCTGACGGAGCGCGAGCGGGAGATCCTGGCCCTGATCGCCGAGGGCCTGTCCAACCAGGAGATCGCCCAGAAGCTGTATATCAGCATCAAGACCGTGCAGACCCACCGCACGCACATCATGGAGAAGCTGGATCTGCACAACCGGGCCCAGCTCGTCCGCTACGCCATTCGCAAGGGCCTGATCGAGCCCTAGAGCCCGTGCCCCTGGCTCAGCCAGATGTCTCGGACAGGCTCCTGGCCGGTGCGTCAACGGCAGGAATCAAGCGTACGCGGCATGTACAACGCACGGAGAGATTCAAGCGGTCTGGAGGGTGATCCCATGCAGGTATCTGCCCGCGAGCTGTGGACCGTGCTCCACGGGTTGATCTTCGGGTCCGTGTTCCTCGCGGCCTTCGCCGGCGGGTTGGCCGGCCTGTACAGCCTGCGTCCCGAGCTGGCCACGGTGCAGGGCGTCCAGGAGCGGATCCGTCGCCTGACTGCCGGAACGTGGGTGATGGCCCTGATCGCCTGGATCACCGTCATCAGCGGCACCTACATCGTCTACCCCTGGTATCGCGCCAGGCCGCCGGAGAACGCGGACCTGACCTTCTTCCCCCGCGCCTACCTCCTGGCCAAGCCCTCTACCGCCGCCTGGCACACCTTCGGCATGGAATGGAAGGAGCACGTCGGCTGGTTCGCCCCCATCCTGGCCACCGCGGTCGCCTTCGTCGTGGCGTATTACGGGCCACAGCTGGCGCGGGAAGACCGGGTGCGCCGCACGACGTTGTGGCTCTTCGTCGTCGCCTTCGCCACGGCGGGGGTGGCGGGACTGTTCGGCGCCTTCCTCAATAAGATCGCGCCGATCCGGTAGGAGGAGTCGACGATGAAGGAGGAGAGGCCAAGTGGCCCGGCCGCAGCAGCCATCCTGGCGGCCGCAGTCGGCGTCTTCGTCATCGGGCTGCTGACCACGCTCAATGAGGCCGTGGATGGCCTCAGCAGGTACCTGAACTGGTGGAGTCCGGCCGGCCCCCTCACGGGCAAGACGGGCGTGGGTGTGATTGTCTGGCTCCTCACCTGGGCGGCCCTGGGAGCGCGCTACCGGGGAGCGTCTGTAGATATGGGGCGGATCGCCCGGTGGTCCTGGCTCCTCATCCTGCTCGGCCTGCTCCTGACCTTCCCGCCCGTGTTCGAGCGCTTCGCCGGAGAGTAGCCCTGGCTGCGCGGGTGCTGTGGGAAAATCGGTCAGCCGCCCGATTCCCCCTCCCCGCTCCCGCGGCTAGGCTGGAACCCAAGACCTTACCGGTGTCCGGGCGATGGTTCGGGTCCTCATCGTCGAGCACTTTTCCACGACCGCGGCGGTCATCCGCACCCTGCTGGCGGCCTCGTCGCACGTCAGCGTGGTCGGGGAGGCGGCGGACGCGGCCGATGCCCTGCGGCTGCTGGAGCGCCTCCGCCCCGATGTGGTCATCCTGGATGGGGCGCTGGGGCACCGGGACGGCCACAGCCTCATCCGGCAGATGAAGGAGGCCCAGCCCTCGGTGCGCCTCATCGTCCTCAGCGACCACCCCGACCCCCTCTACCGGGAGGCGGCCGCCGCCTCGGGCGCCGACCGCCTCATCCTCAAGGTGCACCTGGTCACCGAGTTGCTCCCCACCATCCGGGCTGTCGCCCCGGAGGCCGGTCCCCCCTAGGCCGGACGCGTCAGACGCCCCCTCTGGTCCGGGCCCGGACGCTGACCCGGATGGTGCGGGTGATCCAGAAGACGTTCCACGCCACCAGGAGCATCCCCAGCATGGCCAGTCGGGTGACGTTGACGATGGGCTGGACCCTGAGCTTCCCCTCCACGACCTCGACCAGGGCCAGCGGCTCCACCCGCAGCCCGCCGCCCCCGCCGCCGCCAGTCGCCCCGTTCCCCCCGGCCCTGGGTGCCTGCCCCCCGCCCAGGCCGAACCCGTAGGCGACGGAGGCCACGGGGATGACCTTCCGCCCCTCGATCTCCATCACCTCACCGAAGACGGCACGCACACCAGCCTGCCCCTGCATCTCCCGCAGCCGCTGCTGCAGCTCTTCCAGCATCTCCTGCACCTCCTCCCGGGGTCAGCGGACGATGAGCACGGGACAGGGAGCTTCCTGCACCACGCGCTGGCTCACCGAGCCCAGCAGTGCCACTTCCAGGCGTCCCAGCCCCCGCGACCCCATCACAATCAGGTCACAGCCCCTGGTACGGGCCACCCGCAGGATCGCGTCCGCAGCCGGCCCCTCCAGGACCTCCTCCTCGAAGGGCACCCCCTCCCGCTCCAGCATCGCCGTCGCTTCACGGGCCACGGCCTGTCCCTCGGCCGGGCGTCTCGCCATCAGCTCCTCCAGGTACGGGCTGCCCAGGTCCCGGGGGATGGGCTCGTAGGCGGTGACGACGATGACCCGCGCCTGCCGCCGCCGCGCCATGTCGACGACCCACTCCAGGGCCTTGCGTGCGTGCGGCGAGCCGTCGGTGGCATAGAGGATGGAGGATACCTTCACGCCGATCCCTCAGCTCCGGAGCCGCTTTCCTGCACCTCGGGCAGGGGCGCCAGGTGGGTGACCTTGACCCCCCGGTCGGCCAGGGCCTGCACCACGTGCAGCGGGTAGGAGGTCTCCAGGCGGATCACCGCCTGCCCCACATTGTCCACCACGTAGGCGGCGAGACTGCTGATGTTCACCTGGCAGTCGCGGATGACGCGCACAACCTCCTCCAGGGCGCCGATGCGATTCTCGATTTCCACCGTCAGGCGGGTTCCGCCCCGGCTCAGGCCCATCAGGTCGATGAAGGCGTCGAAGATGTCGCTCTCGGTGATGATGCCCACCACGCCGCCGTCCTCGACCACGGGGAGGCCGCCGATCTTGTTGCGGCGCATCAGCACCGCCACCTCCTCGATGGTCGCCCCCGGCGAGGTGGTGATCACATTCTTGGTCATCACCTCGGCGACCGGCGCCTTCATCAGGAGGTAGGAGATCTCCCACACGGAGAGGCTCGTCGCCGGGGAGGGGGAGGCGCGCATCAGGTCGGTCCAGGTGACGATGCCGACCAGGTGCTGGCCCTTCAGCACCGGGAGGCGGCGGATGCGCCGCTCCTTCATCAGGGCCAGGGCGTCGTGGATGGAGGTCTTCGGGCCAATGGTAATCACGGGGGCGGTCATGCGGTCGCGTACCAGCATGGGAGACCCTCCTTCGCTGTCCACCTCAACCATAGGGGACCGCCGCAGGCGGAGGGATCGGGCAAAGGCCCGATTTTCCCCTCAGGAGCGCTGCCCGTGTCTTCGGACGCCAGGCAGGCGTGCTCAGCTTCCGCGTGAGCCTCGAGACTGAGGACCTTCTGG
>JBBIIQ010000105.1:0-7016 GCA_037446405.1 Armatimonadota bacterium
CCGGCCGCGCAACGTCTCCCGCCTGGTCTACCAGCGGCGGGGCGACGTGCTGGTCATCGACGGAGGGGTGATCGAGGTACCCGGCGAGGTCCGCTTCGGCCTGGACTTCGGCTTCCCCCCGCGCACCTGCGAGGCCTGCATGGCGGAGACCATGGTGCTGGCGCTGGAGGGGCGGTACGAGGACTACACCGTGGGGCGGGAGATCACGCTGGAGCGCGTGCGGGAGATCGAGGCGCTGGCCCGCCGCCACGGCTTTCGCCTGGCCGGATTCCGCCGGTTCGAGCGGGCGATCTCGGAGGAGGAGGTGGAGCGGATCAAAGCCGCAGCGGCGCGCCGCCGCGCCCCATTGTCAGGCGCACCCGTCTATGGTATGTAAGGGGAAAATCCCAGGTGGCCGCAGGCGACGTGAACAGGGAAGCGCTTGTGGATCCTGTAGGCTCTTGGATCTTGCCCAACCGCCCGCGAGAGTGCATCTGTCTTCCGCGAAGGCGCTAGCCTTCGCGTTCCCCGCATAAGGTCCATCTCCGCAGCACGAGGAATCTAGCGGAGGACTTCCTGCCGGAAGCTGCTCGGGGCAGGAGTTCCTCCCGGCGTGGGGGTGAAGACAATGCACCGCAGTAAGCGATGGATCCCGACAGCGTGGATTCTGGTCGTCGCGTTCCTGGCTCCGGCCACCCGGCTGCTGGCCCCGGCCGCTTGGGCCCAGCAGGTGCGGGCGCTGGGCCGGACCCAGGTCCTGGTGGACGCCGCCTGGCTGGCCGCCAACCTGACCAGGCCCGACCTGCGCATCCTGGACCTGAGCGGTACCAGGGAGGTCTACGGGCGCGGCCACCTGCCCGGGGCCGTGTACGCCTCCATCACCACCGAGCTGGTCGATCCCACCCACCGGATCAGGGGCATGGCACCGACCAGGGAGCAGTTCCAGGCGCTCATGCGCCGGCTGGGGGTGGGGACCACCGACAGCGTCGTCCTCTACGACGAGGGCAGGAGCTTACTGGCTGCCAGGGCGTTCTGGATCTTCAAGCTGTACCGGCACGAGCGGGTGGCGGTCCTCGACGGCGGCAGCGGGAGATGGGCGGCGGAGGGGCGGCCTCTGGTGACGCAGGTCCCCACCGTCGCACCTTCCGCCTACGTGGCCGGGGAACGCGATGCCACCATCGAGGCCACGGCAGACTACATTCGGGCCAGGCTGGGCAAGGTGTTCCTCCTGGATGCCCGCAGCCCTCGGGAATTCGCCGGGCTGGACGTGCGGGCGGCCCGGGGCGGTCACATCCCGGGGGCGGTGAATGTGGAGTGGACGCTGGCCACCAATCCCGATGGCACGTTCAAGACGGTCGCGGATCTGCGGGACCTGTACGCTCGGGCGGGTGCCTCCAGGGATCGAGAGATCATCGTCTACTGCCAGACGGGCGTGCGCGCCGCCCACTCGTGGTTCGTGCTGAAGTACCTGCTGGGCTACCCCCAGGTGCGCAACTACGACGGGAGCTGGGAGGAGTGGGGGAACCGGCCCGACCTCCCGGTGCAGAGGTGAGGGCGGTGGGCAGGCCGGAACCCGGCCGGAGGGATCTGCCGCGGCTGCTGGCTCTGGGCGCCGCCGCGCTCCTGCTGGCCGCTGCGGTGGCAACGCTCACCGCCAGGGCCGACCCGCGGGCGGGCCTGTTCTGGCTGTTCGGGCTGGGCTTCGGGTTCGTGCTGCAGCGCAGCCGCTTCTGCTTCGCCTCCGCCTTCCGCGACCTCTTCCTGTTCGGGCACGGGCGCGTCATGCGCGGCATTCTGGGCGGCCTGGCCGTTGCCACCGCCGGCTTTGCGGTGCTCATGGCGCGGATGGTTCCGAATCCCGGCCTGGGGGCCGTCGCACCGGAGGCGCACGTGATCCCGCTGGGCGTCCACGTGGTCACAGGCGGCCTCCTGTTCGGGATCGGCATGGTCCTGGCGGGTGGGTGCGTCTCCGGCTCCATGTACCGCATCGGAGAGGGCTACGTGGCTTCGGCGGTGGCCCTGGTAGGCATCATCGCCGGGCTGGGACTGGGGGCGCACTCGTGGAACTTCTGGTGGCAGGTAAGCATCGGCCGCAGCCCGCTGCTGTGGCTGCCACGCTTCGGTGGGTACGGCGTGGCGGTGGCCGTGACCCTCGCCCTCCTTGCCGCTGCCTACCTGCTGGTCACCTGGTGGGAGTCTCGCCAGGGCTACGTCCCCCTGGAGCCCGGGCCACCGTCGGCTGGCCAGGGCTTCCATGGACGGCTGGAGGCCACCCTGCGCGCCGTGCTGGTCCGCGGCTGGTCTCCCCTGGTTGGGGGCGCGGCCCTGGGCACGCTCAACGTCTTCCTGTACACGGCGCACATGCCCTGGGGCGTCACCGGCGAGATCTCCCGGTGGGCCATCGGGCTCCTCGGTGCGGTGGGATGGGGACCTGGGCCCCTGAAGGGGACGGAGGAGCTGGCGGCGTGCGCGCTGGCCGCCGGCACCGGTCCGTGGCTCACCCACACCCTGACCCTCAACCTGGGCATGGTGGCGGGGTCGTTCGCCGCCGCGCTGCTGGCCGGGGAGTTCCGGCTGCGGCGGCCCAAGGAGCGGCGCCGCTACCTGCAGGCCCTGGGTGGCGGGATCCTCATGGGATACGGCGCCACCCTGGCCATGGGATGCACGCTGGGAGCGTTCTTCTCGGCCATCCCCTCGCTGGCCCTTAACGGGTGGGTGTTTGGGCTGGCCTTGGCCGCCGGCGCATGGGTGGGCGTGCAGGTGATCAGGCGCATTCCGTGATGAAAGGCGCCTAGGAGAACCATGAAGCCGGAGGTGCTCGGCATGGAGCTGGACGTGCGGGGTGAGATCTGCCCTTACCCGATGATGAAGACGGTGGAGGTCCTGCGGACGCTGCCCGAAGGCGAGGTCCTCGAGGTGCTCACCGACCATCCACCCGCACTGGAGTCGATCCCCTTCTACACCTCACGGCTCGGCTACCGCTGCGCCATCGAGGAGGACGCGCCCGGCCAGTGGCGGATCCGGATCACGCGCGCCGCGGCCCAAGCTGGGGACACCCGGGGCGTCCAGGCGCCGAGCGGCGGCACCTCGGGTGCGGAGGTCCGGCCGTGAGCGTGAGCACGCGTCCTTTGAGCACCGAGCAGCTCCGGCGCTACTCCCGTCAGGTCATCCTGGAGGAGGTCGGCGTCGGCGGGCAGCGCCGCCTGCTGGAGAGCAGGGTGCTGATCGTCGGTGCCGGGGGGCTCGGTTCGCCGTCGGCCCTCTATCTGGCTGCCGCCGGCGTCGGCACCCTGGGGATCGTGGACGGGGACGAAGTGGACCTGACCAACCTGCACCGGCAGATCCTCCACTACACCCGCGACCTCGGCCGGCCGAAGACGCAGTCGGCCCGCCGCACCATCGAGGAGATCAATCCCGATGTGACCGTGGTCCCCTTCCAGACCACGCTGACCAGGGAGAATGCCCTGGACATCCTCAAGGACTTCGATGTCATCGTCAACGGCAGCGACACCTTCCCCACCCGCTACCTGGTCAACGACGCCTGCGTGCTGCTGCAAAGGCCTCTGGTGGACGCCAGCGTGCTGCGCTGGGAGGCCCAGTTCACCGTCTACCTGCCCGGGCGCGGCTGCTACCGCTGCCTCTTCCCGACTCCACCGCCGCCCGGTGCGGTTCCCAGCTGCGCCGAGGCGGGAGTCATCGGCGCCGTGGCCGGCTTCGTGGGCACGCTGCAGGCCATCGAGACGATCAAGATCCTGCTGGGACGAGGTGACGTCCTGGTCAACCGCCTGCTCCTCTGCGACGCCCTGGAGGGACGGATACGCACGCTGCGCTGGAGCCGGAATCCCCATTGCCCGGCCTGCGGGGACCGGCCCACTATCCATGAGCTCATCGACTATGAGCAGTTCTGCGGCCTGCCGGGTCGGCATGCGGCAGAGGCCGTCGCGCCCGCCATCGTCGAGGTCTCCCCGGAGGAGGCTGCCAGGCTGGTGGACGAAGAGGGCGCATGCCTCGTGGACGTGCGCGAGCCCTGGGAGTGGGACCTGGTGCGCATCCCCGGGGCGATCCTCATCCCGAAGGGCGAGGTGGCCGCGCGGGTCAGCGAGATCCCCCAGGGCCGGCCGGTGGTGGTGTGCTGCGCAACGGGCCGGCGCAGCGCCGAGACCACCGCCTGGCTGCGAGCGCGGGGGTACGAACGCGCCGTCAATCTGGCCGGAGGGATCACGGCCTGGACGAACGCGCAGCTCCCGGTCGAGCCTTAGGCGGTCTCCCGGAAGTTCTGCCCGCGCTCGGGGGCGCGGCGGGATGACACCCTCGACCCCCCACCCTCTGGCCGCCGAGGTAGCTTTCCGCTTGACGATTCCCCGCGGCAAGTTCTATACTCGCCCTACGAGTAGGCCGCCTGCGGCCTACCTTCTTTTGTCCCGAGCCGAGCGACGATGGAGAAGGGCGAGAAAGAGATCATCCTCACCGCCGAGGGCCTGCGCAGGCTCGAGGAGGAGCTGGAATACCTGAAGGTGGTGCGGCGCAAGGAGGTGGCCGAGCGGATCAAGGCGGCCAAAGACTTCGGCGACCTGATGGAGAACTCCGAGTACGAGGACGCCAAGAACGAGCAGGCCTTCGTCGAGGGGCGGATCCTGCAGCTGGAGACCATGCTGCGCAACGCCAAGGTCATCGACAACAACCAGGTCCGCCGCGACCGCGTTACGGTGGGGTGCACCGTGATCCTGCAGGACCTGAGCAACGGGGAGCGGCTCTCCTACATGATCGTGGGGTCGGCGGAGGCCGACCCCGACCGCGACCGGATCAGCAACGAGTCGCCGGTGGGCAAGGCCCTCCTGGGCCGCAAGAAGGGCGATAAGGTGGAGGTGCGGGTCCCCGCGGGGACGATCCGCTACGCCGTCCTGGACATCCAGGGGTAGCGGCGGGCGCGCCCGCGGGCGAGCGGAGCCAGGGTCACGGCTCCTTTTGTTTTCCCCGCCGCCGGCGTCCTCCCCCGGAGCGAGTTGGGCATGAAGGCACTGGGCGGCCGGTTGCCCGCCGGGAGGGTGGCGGGGTCGAGTAGAATAAGAGCAGGAGGAACCTCCGGTCGGCGAGAATTCGTTGAACCTATCAGATGCCCGGCCGGTCGCCTGCGGGCCGCCGGGCACCCGGCCGGGGTGACTCGCTCCGCCGTACCGCGCGGAGAGGAGACAGCAGATGGCGATGTTTGAGCGATTCACCGAGCGGGCGCGCCGCGTCATCATCCTGGCGCAGGAAGAGGCCAAGCGGCTGAACCACAGCGCCGTGGGCACCGAGCACATCCTCCTGGGGATCATCCGGGAGGGGGAGGGCGTCGCCAGCAAGGTCCTGGAGAGCCTGAACATCAGCCCCGAGCGGGTGCGCGCGGAGATCGAGAGCGCCATCGGCCGGGGAGAGCGCACCCCCTACGAAGAGGTGGCCTTCACCCCCCGGGCCAAGAAGGTGCTGGAGCTGGCCCTGGACGAGGCGCGCCGCCTGGGGCACAACTACATCGGCACCGAGCACCTCCTCCTGGGGCTGATCCGCGAGGGGGAGGGGGTGGCCGCGCGGGTGCTGGAGGCCATGGGCGCCGACCTGGAGCGGGTGCGCGCCCAGGTGGTCTACCTGCTGGGCGAGGAGGGGACCACCAGCTACAGCAAGCAGTCCAGCAAGACGCCCACGCTGGACGAGTTCGGCCGCGACCTGACCAAGCTGGCCCGCGCCGGGAAGCTGGACCCGGTGATCGGCCGGGAGCGGGAGATCGAGCGGGTGATCCAGGTCCTCTCCCGCCGCACCAAGAACAACCCGGCGCTGATCGGCGAGCCGGGGGTGGGCAAGACGGCCATCACCGAGGGGCTGGCACAGCGGATCACCCGCGGCGACGTCCCGGAGGTGCTGCGGAACAAGCGCGTGGTGCAGCTGGACCTGGCGGCGCTGGTGGCCGGGACCAAGTACCGCGGCGAGTTCGAAGAGCGCATGAAGAAGGTGATGGAGGAAATCCGCAAGGCCCAGGGCGAGGTCATCCTCTTTGTGGACGAGCTGCACACCCTGGTGGGCGCCGGGGCCGCGGAGGGGGCCATCGACGCCAGCAACATCCTCAAGCCGGCGCTGGCCCGCGGCGAGCTGCAGTGCATCGGCGCCACCACCCTGGACGAGTACCGCAAGTACGTGGAGCGGGATGCCGCCCTGGAGCGGCGCTTCCAGCCCATCCTGGTCTCCGAGCCCACCGTGGAGCAGACCATTGAGATCCTCAAGGGGCTGCGCGAGCGCTACGAGGCGCACCACGGGGTGCGCATCAGCGACGACGCCCTGGTGGCCGCGGCCACCCTGGCGGACAAGTACATCGCCGACCGCTTCCTCCCCGACAAGGCCATCGACCTGATGGACGAGGCCAGCAGCAAGATCCGCCTGCAGGCCTCGTTCCTGCCGCAAGAGATCCGCGCCGCGGTGGAAAAGGTGGACCGGGTGCGGCGGGAAAAGGACGAGTCCATCAAGAGTCAGGACTTCGAGCGCGCGGCGCAATTGCGGGACAAGGAGCGGGTGCTGCGGCAGAAGCTGTTACAGCTTGATTACTCCTTGATGCAGGAGAATGGGCACGACTTCACCAGCGTGACAGCCGAGGACATCGCCGACATCGTCAGCAGCTGGACGGGCATCCCGGTGACGCGGCTGGTGGAGGAGGAGACGCAGAAGCTGCTGCGCATGGAGGAGTCGTTGCACGAGCGCATCGTCGGGCAGGAGGACGCGGTGCGCGCGGTGGCCAAGGCGGTGCGCCGTGCCCGCGCCGGCCTGAAGGACCCGCGCCGCCCTATCGGCTCCTTCATGTTCCTGGGGCCCACAGGCGTGGGCAAGACGGAGCTGGCCCGCGCCCTGGCCGAGTTCATGTTCGGTGACGAGAACGCGCTGGTGCGCATCGACATGTCGGAGTACAGCGAGCGGCACACCATCAGCCGCCTGGTGGGCTCGCCTCCCGGCTACGTGGGCTACGAGGAGGGCGGGCAGCTCACCGAGGCGGTGCGCCGCCGGCCCTACTCCGTCGT
>JBBIIQ010000106.1:0-6944 GCA_037446405.1 Armatimonadota bacterium
GGTGATCCGCACCTGGTCGCGGCGCTCCACCATCCTCCCGGAGTTCGTGGGGCACACCATTGCCGTCTACGATGGCCGCAAGCACGTGCCCATCTACGTCACCGAGCAGATGGTGGGGCACAAGCTGGGGGAGTTTGCCCCCACGCGCACCTTCCGCGGCCACGGCGCGCACACCGAGCGCACCACGGCGTTGAAGTAGGGGCGGGGGCAGGGGGGCGCGGAGGAGCAGGCAGGAGTATGGAAGCCAAAGCGGTGGCCAGATACATTCGCATCTCCCCGCTGAAGGTGCGACGGGTGGCGGAGCAGATCCGCGGTCGGCCGGTGGACGAGGCCCAGGCTCTGCTGCGCGTCATGCCGCACCAGGCGGCGCGGGTGCTGGAGAAGGTGCTCCAGTCCGCGGTGGCCAATGCGGAGAACAACCTGGACCTGGCCCGGGACGACCTGATCGTCGCGCGGGCCTACGTGGACGCCGGGCCCTCCATGCGGCGGCTGGCGCCGCGGGCGCGGGGCCGCCTGGATGTGGTGACGCGGCGGAGCAGCCACGTCACCGTGGTGGTGGGGGAGAGGTCGTGAGGCGAGGCGGGGTGGCATGGAGGTGAAGCGTGGGGCAGAAGGTGCATCCCGTGGGGCTGCGTGTGGGGATCATCCGCGATTGGGAGTCGCGCTGGTACGCCCGGCAGATGGCACCGCTGATCCAGGAGGATCAGCGCATCCGCGCGTACATCAAGCGGTCGCTCTTCCGGGCAGGCATCTCCCGCATTGAGATCGAGCGCGCGGCCAATCGCGTGCGCGTGACCATCCACGCCGCCCGTCCGGGCATCATTATCGGCCGCGGCGGGACGGGCATCGATGCCCTGAAGAAGGAGCTTGACGCCATGACCGGCAAGCAGCTCCAGCTCAACGTGCAGGAGATCCGCCGCCCGGAGCTGGAGGCGCAACTGGTAGCCGAGAACGTGGCGCAGCAGCTGGAACGCCGCGTCGCCTATCGTCGGGCGATGAAGCAGGCGGTGCAGCGCAGCCTGCGCGCCGGGGCCAAGGGCATTCGCATCGCCGCCAGCGGCCGTCTGGCCGGTGCCGAGATCGCCCGCTACGAGTGGTACCGCGAGGGCCGGGTGCCCCTGCACACCCTGCGCGCCGACATCGACTTCGGCGTGGCTGAGGCGCTGACCACGTACGGCCGGATCGGCGTGAAGGTCTGGATCTACCGCGGAGACATCCTCCCAGAGCCCAAGCGGACGGAGCTGGAGTACCGCCGGCCGCCGCGGATGCAACCCGCGGAACCGCCCGCGGCGGAGGCGGGGGAGACGGTGGTCATCCCCTCGCGCACTCCGGCCGTGGCCGTCAAGCGGAGGGACGAGGATGCTGGCGCCTAAGCGCACCAAGTTTCGCAAGGCCCACCGGGGGACGAGGCGGGGCAAGGCCTTTGCCGGCTGCAGCGTCGCCTTCGGCGAGTTCGGGCTGCAGGCTCTGGAACCGGCCTGGATCACCAGCCAACAGCTGGAGGCGGCGCGGGTGGCCATCACCCGGTTCCTCAAGCGGGGCGGGAAGGTCTGGATCCGCGTCTTCCCGGACAAGCCGGTGACGAAGAAGCCGGCGGAAACCCGCATGGGCAGCGGCAAGGGCAACCCCGAGGGGTGGGTGGCGGTGGTGCGGCCGGGTCGGATCCTCTTTGAGCTGGCCGGGGTTAACGAAGAGGTGGCGCGCGAGGCCATGCGCCTGGCGGGCCACAAGCTGCCCATCAAGACCAAGGTGGTGACGCGGCCGGAGGTGGCGGCCTGATGCGGGCGGCGGCATACCGCGAGCTGACGCCGGAGGAGCTGCGCAAGAGGCTGGACGACGCCCTGCGCGAGCTCTTCACCCTGCGGGTCAAGGTCGGCCAGCAGCGGAACAGCGGGCGGATCCGGGAGCTGCGCCGGGACGTGGCCCGGATGAAGACGGTGCTGCGGGCGAAGGGGATGCGGGCGTGAAGGGGGAGCGAGGCAAGCGGAAGGAACGCGTGGGCGTGGTCGTCAGCGACCGGATGGCTAAGACGCGGGTGGTGCGCGTGGAGTCTCTGCGCCGGCACCCGCTGTACAAGAAGGCCGTGCGCCACGTGAAGACGTTGAAGGCGCACGACGAGGAGAACGCCAGCCGGGCGGGGGATGTGGTGCTCCTGGCGGAGACGCGGCCGCTCTCCAGGGAGAAGCGCTGGCGCATCGTGCGCATCCTGGAGCACCGCACCCTGCCGGCGGCCGCCCCGGCCGGGGAGGCGGAGGCATGATCCAGCAGCAGAGCCGCCTGAAGGTAGCGGACAACACGGGGGCGCGGGAGATCCTGGTGATCCGCGTGCTCGGCGGCGGGCAGCGGCGCTACGCCACCGTGGGGGACATCGTCGTGGGCAGCGTGAAGCAGGCCATCCCCAACAGCCCCGTGCGCAAGGGGGAGATCGTCAAGGCGGTGGTGGTGCGCACGCGCAAGGAGGTGCGTCGGCCGGACGGATCCTACATCCGCTTCGACGACAACGCCGCCGTCCTGCTCACCCCCGACGGCCAGAACCCGCGGGGAACGCGCATCTTCGGCCCCGTGGCCCGTGAGCTGCGGGAGCGCCAGTTCATGAAGATCATCTCCCTGGCCCCGGAGGTGCTGTAGGCGCATGGTGCTGGTGTTGCGACAGCGGGTGCATGTGCGCAAGGGCGATACCGTGGAGGTGATCGCCGGGAAGAACCGAGGCAAGCGCGGCCGGGTGCTCAAGGTCTTCCCCAAGGATGGGCGGATCATCGTCGAGGGCGTGAACGTGGTGAAGCGGCACGCCAAGCCCACGCCCAAGCTGCCGCAGGGGGGGATCGTGGAGAAGGAGGCCAGGATCCCGGCGAGCCGGGTGATGCTGGTCTGCCCCAAGTGCGGTGAGGCCGTGCGCTACGGGCACGACTCGCTGCCCGACGGGACCAAGGTGCGCGTCTGCCGCAACTGCGGCGAGCAGATCGGCTGAGGAGGCGTTCGTCGTGGCTGCGCGATTGAAGGAGCGCTACCGGCAGGAAGTGGTTCCCCGGCTGCGGGCCCGCTTCGCCTACCGGAACGTGATGCAGGTGCCGCGGGTGGAGAAGGTGGTGGTGAACATGCGGGTGGGCGAGGCCACCGCCGATCCGCGGCAGATCGACAAGGCGGTGGAGGAGCTGGCCCTGATCACGGGACAGCGGCCGCTGGTGGCGCGGGCAAAGAAGTCTATCGCCAACTTCAAGCTGCGCGCCGGGGTGGCCATCGGCGCCAAGGTGACGCTGCGCGGGGAGCGGATGTACGACTTCCTGGACAAGCTGTTCAACGTGGCCCTGCCGCGGATCAAGGACTTCAAGGGCATCTCAGAGCGGGCCTTCGACGGCCGCGGCAACCTGAACATCGGGGTGAAGGAGCAACTGATCTTTCCCGAGATTGACTACGATCGGGTGGAGAAGATTCGCGGCATGGACATCACCGTGGTGACCACCGCCCGCACGGACGAGGAGGCGCGGGAGCTGCTGCGCCTGCTGGGGCTGCCGCTGCGGGAGGGGGCGCCGGTCGCCTGAGGGGGAGCGATGGCGAAGAAAGCCTTGCTGGAGAAGTGGCAGCGCACCCCGAAGTTCAAGGTGCGCGCCTACGCGCGGTGTCTGCGCTGCGGCCGGCCGCGGGCCGTCTTCCGCAAGTTCGGCCTTTGCCGCATCTGCCTGCGGCAGCTGGCGCACCGCGGGGAGATCCCCGGCGTGGTCAAAGCCAGCTGGTGACTTCGAGGAGGCAGCGATGGGCGGCGTGCTCACAGACACCATTGCGGACATGCTCACGCGCATTCGCAATGCCAATGCGGCGCGACATGAGACCGTGGATGTCCCGGCCAGCCGGCTGAAGTGGGAGATCGCGCGGATCCTCAAGGAGGAGGGATTCATCGCCGACGTGCAGCGCATCGACCGCGGCCCGCAGGGCATCCTGCGCATCACCCTGCGCTACGGCCCGCGACGGGAGCCGGTGCTCACGGGGATCCGCCGGGTGAGCCGGCCCGGGCTGCGCGTCTACGCTCGCCGGGCGGAGATCCCCCGGGTCCGCGGCGGCCTGGGCGTGGCCATCCTCTCCACCTCTCGCGGGCTGATGACCGACCGGCAGGCGCGGCGGCAGGGGGTGGGGGGAGAGGTGGTGGCCTATGTCTGGTAGGCGGCGCAGGCGGCCAGGGAGGAGCAGGCGATGTCGCGGGTAGGGCGGGCGCCCGTCCCCATTCCCCCGGGCGTGGTCGTGCGCGTGGAGGGGGCGCATGTCTCGGTGCAGGGCCCCCGGGGGACCCTGGAGCGGACCTTCCACCCCGACGTGCGCGTGGAGTTGCAGGACGGCACGCTGGTGGTGACCCGGATCTCGGATCAGCGGCAGCATCGCGCCCTGCACGGGCTCACCCGCGCCCTGCTGGCCAACATGGTGCGCGGCGTGACCGAGGGCTACCGTGTGGAGCTGGAGATCCAGGGCGTCGGCTACCGCGCCAGCAAGCAGGGGGAGACCCTGGTGCTCTCCGTGGGGTATGCGCATCCCGTGGAGGTGGTGCCTCCCCCGGGGATCGCTTTCGAGGTCCCAGCCCCCAACCGGATCGTCGTCAGCGGGATCGACCGGGAGCGCGTCGGCCAGGTGGCCGCCCGCGTCCGCGCCGTGCGCCCACCCGACCCCTACAAGGGCAAGGGCATCCGCTACCTTGGCGAGCGGATCAGGCTCAAGCCGGGGAAGGCGGGGCGCACCGCCGCCGGCGGCAAGGTGTAAGGTGGGGACGGCGATGCTGAAGCGACCGGACCGCAACGTCCTGCGGAAGCGGCGGCACCTGCGGGTCCGCCAGCGGGTGAGCGGAGCGGCGACGCGGCCCCGCCTGGTGGTCTTCCGCAGCCTGGCGCACATCTACGCGCAGATCGTCGACGATGGGCGGGGCCACACCCTAGCTGCGGCGTCCACGCTCGACCCGGAGCTGCGCGGCCAGGTGAAGGGAAAACGGAAGGTGGAGGCGAGCCGGCTGGTGGGCGAGCTGCTCGCCCGGCGGGCGCAGGAGCGGGGGATTACCCGGGTCGTCTTCGATCGCGCCGGCTACGCCTACCACGGCCGGGTCAAAGCCCTGGCCGATGGGGCGCGCGCCGGCGGGCTGGAATTCTAGGCAGGACCAGGAGCGGAGGCGGGGAGTGAGCGGGCGCATCGACCCAAACACGCTGAACATCACCTATGAGAAGGCGGTGTGGATCAACCGTGTGGCCAAGGTGACCAAGGGCGCCAAGCGCTTCAATTTCAGCGCCCTGGTGGTCGTGGGCGACGAACAGGGGCACGTGGGCGTGGGCCTGGGCAAGGCGGCCGAGGTGCCGGACGCCATCCGCAAGGGGGTGGAGGACGCCAAGAAGCACCTCTTCTTTGTGCCGCGCGTCGGCCAGACCATTCCCCACGACGTGGTGGGGACCTACGGCGCGGCGCGCGTGCTGCTCAAACCCGCGTCGGAGGGGACAGGGGTCATCGCCGGCGGGCCGGTGCGGGCGGTGCTGGAGGCCGCCGGGATCAAGGACATCCTGACCAAATCGCTGGGCTCGAACAACCCCATCAACCAGGCGCGGGCCACTGCGGCGGGGCTGCTGGCTCTGCGCCGTCCCGAAGAGGTGGCGGCGATCCGGGGCAAGCGGATGGAGGAGCTCCTGGGGCGGCGGCGCCTGCGCGAGGCCGTGCGCTAGGGAGAAGGCAGGAGGATCCCCGGCGGGGGAGGAGGCCAGGGAGGCAGATGATGCTGAAGGTAGACACCCTCAGGCCGGCCGCGGGTGCGCGGCGCCGGCGGCGCCGGGTGGGGCGGGGTCTGGGATCGGGGGCGGGAGTCTACGCCGGCCGCGGTCGCAAGGGGCAGAAGGCGCGGGCCGGTCGGGGACCGCGCCCCGGATTCGAGGGCGGCCAGACGCCGCTCTCTAAGCGCCTGCCCTTCCGCCGCGGCGTGCGCGCCGCCGGCAGCGTGATGACCGGCGGTCCCCCGCGGCGACGTCCGGCAGAGGTCTCGGTGCGCGCCCTCAACCGGTTCCCCGCGGGCTCGGAGGTCACGGTGGCCGCGCTGGTGGCGGCGGGGCTGGTGGAGCGCGGGCCGGTGAAGGTGCTGGGCGGCGGGCGCCTGGCTCACCCCCTGGTGGTGCGGGCGCAGGCCTTCTCCCGCGGCGCGCGGGAGGCCATCACGGCGGCGGGGGGCAAGGCGGAGGTCGTGCCCTGATGCAGGTGCGCTCCCTCTCCAACCCCCTGCGCATCCCCGACCTGCGGCGGCGGCTGCTCTTCACCGCCTTCATGCTGGTGCTCTACCGCCTGGGGGCGCACCTGCCGGTGCCCGGGGTCGACGTGCAGGCGCTGCAGCAGCTCTTCCAGCAGCAGGGCAGCCTCCTCTCCTTCTTCGACCTCTTCGTCGGCGGGGCGCTGTCCAACTTCGCCCTCTTCGCCCTGGGCGTCTTCCCCTACATCACCGCCTCCATCATCTTCAGCCTGCTGCAGGTGGTCTTCCCCCGGCTGAAGGAGATGGCCACCGAGGAGGGGGAGGCGGGGCGGCGCAAGATCGGGCAGTACACCCGCTACCTCACCGTGGTCCTGGCCATCCTCCAGGGGATCGGCCAGATGTACCTGATCCGCAGCCAGAACGCCATCCCCGACTCCCGTCCCCTCATCCTGGGGACGATCGTCACCACCCTGGTGGCGGGGACCATGCTCCTCACCTGGATGGGAGAGATCATGACCGAGTACGGCGTGGGCAACGGGGTCTCCCTGATCATCTTCGGGGGCATCGTCGCCCGCCTGCCGGATCAGGTGGGCCGCACCCTGGTGCTGCTGCGGGCAGGGGAGCTGGGGCCGCTGGCCTTTCTCCTGGATGTCGCCATCGTCCTGGTGTCCATCGTCGTGGTGGTGGGCGTCACCCAGGCCACGCGCAAGATCCCGGTGCAGTACGCCAAGCGGGTGGTGGGGCGGCG
>JBBIIQ010000107.1:0-6931 GCA_037446405.1 Armatimonadota bacterium
TCTACCAGAAGAACGTGAAGGGGATCATCCTCAACCCGGACATGAGCTTCCGCACCTGGACGGTGTTCAAGGAATAGCCGCGGGTCGATCCTGCGGGGCAGGCCAGGAGCGCCGCCATCCGGCGCTCCTGGCGTTTGCGGGCTCCTACGGCTGCAACCGGGCCCGCTGCAGCACCTCGGGGTTGACCGGGTTGGGCGGGCGCCGTCCCTCCAACACCGCCAGGAGGTTCTCCGCGGCCATCAACGCCATCTGCGTGCGCGTCTCGGTGCTGGCGCTGGCGATGTGCGGCGCCACGATCACGTTGTCCAGCGCCAGCAGCGGGTGGTCGGGCTGCACCGGTTCCTGCTCAAAGACGTCCAGCGCCGCGCCCCAGATCCACCCCTCGCGCAGCGCCTCGGCCAGGGCCCAGGTATCCACGATGGGCCCGCGGGCGGTGTTCACCAGGACCGCGGTGCGCTTCATCATCCGCAGCTGCTCCCGGCCGATGAGGTGGCGCGTCTCCGGGGTGAGCGGGGTGTGGATGCTGACGAAGTCCGCCTCCCGCAGCACCTCCTCGAAGGAGCGGTACTCGATCCCCAGCTCTGCCTCCAGGTCGGCGCGGCGGACGACATCGTAGTAGAGGATGCGCATGTTGAAGCCCCTGGCCCGGCGGGCCACTGCGCTGCCGATGCGCCCCAGACCCACCAGCCCCAGGGTCGCCCCGTGCACATCCTGCCCCAGGAAGAGCATCGGCTCCCAGGAGCGCCACTGGCCGGCCCGCGTGTATCGGTCCGCCTGCACCAGGCGGCGGGCTGCCGCCAGGATCAGGGCCATGGCGAAGTCGGCGACGGTCTCGGTGAGCACCCCCGGGGTGTTGGTGACGACGACGCCGCGGGCCGTTGCCGCGGGGACGTCGATGTTGTCGTAGCCCACGGCGTAGTTGGAGACGACGCGCAGCCGCGGCGCGCGGTCCAGCAACTCGCCGTCGATGCGGTCCGTGAGCAAGGAGAGCAGGCCGTCGATGTCGGCGACCTCCCGCAACAGGACCTCACGCGGTGGGGGCACCTCGTGCTGTTCCCACAGGCGCATCTCCGTGCGCTCCCGCAGCAGGGCCAAGGCCTCTTCGGGCAGGGGGCGACAGACATAGACTTTCGGACGGGCCATCGGCTCCCTCCCTTCCGTCCTCAGGGCACGACCGCAGCCGTCAGAGCGCGGCCGTCGCAGGCCTCAGTCGATCTCGTGCACCAGCGGGTGCTCGCGCAGCCGGCGGACGACGACCTCCAGCAGCCGGACGGCCATCTCCGGGTGTTCCTGGAGCATTGCGCGGAAGTCCCAGCGGACCAGTTGCAGGCAACGGGTGCGCTCCCGGGCGGTGACCGTGGCCGTGCGGGCGCGCTCCTCCAGCAGCGCCAGCTCGCCGAAGAACTCCCCCGGCCCCATGTCCCGGATGTGGTGCCCGTCGTGGCTCACCTCCACCCGCCCCTCGACGATGAGGAAGAACCCCACGCCCGGGTCGCCCTGCTTGACGATCACGGCGCCCGGCTCATAGGTCCGCTCCTTCAGCGACCGGGCCACAGCCTCCAGCTCCCCGTCCGACAGGCTGTTGAAGATGGGCACGTTTCGCAGGTACTGCGCGTACGCGGCTTCCGCCACCGCTGACCCCCTGGGCCGGAATTACCCTTGCATTCGTCGGCGGGTCGGCCCCTCCCTCTCCTCCGCGGCGCTACTGCAACCAGACCGTCCGCTCCGCGGCGGGGGTACGGCGCTTCTGCGGGACCTCCGCCGGGTACCCCACGTAGAGGACGCCCGTGATCCGCCGCTCCGCCGGCAGCCCCAGGAACTCCCGCAGCGGCGGGTAGTCGCGCAGCGGGCCGGTCCGCCAGTAGGAGCCCACGCCGAAGCTCCACAGCCCCAGCATCAGGGCATACGCCGCGGCGAAGGCCGACCACAGGTCCTCCTCCCGCGTCTCCGGGTCCTCGGCCAGCGTCGAGGTGACGATGATGATGGCTGGCGTCTGCGCCGTCTCGTGGTAGAGGCGGTCCAGAGCTGGCTGCACCTCCGGCGCGTCGGGATTGGGCATGGTGGAGCGGCGGAAGTCGCGCCGGATCTCGGCGAAGCGCCGCTTGGCCTCCCCCTCCAGGACGAAGAACTGCCAGGGTTCCGTGAGCCGGTGGTTGGGGACCCAGACGGCGGCCTCCAGGCACCGCTCGATAAGGCTGTGCTCCACAGGGTCGGGTTTCATCCGGGCAACACTGCGCCGGGTCTTGATCAGCTCCAGCACGTCCATGGACGCCACCTCACAGGCAGAATTCCCGTGCCGCAGCCTATAGTAGCAGGTCCGTGCCGCAGGGCGGCGCAGCAGGTCCACGCAGCGAGCCCGCGCCACGGGCCTGCAGAGCGGCTCGAGCCGAACGCCCCGCCCGGCAAGGGGAGGGCGTGTGCGTGCCGGGACCCGCCGTGTATAATGCCCGTGCGGTGCGGTATCGCTCCCTGATCCTCCTGGCGCTCCTGCTGGCCGGCCCGCTGCCGGCGGGGGCGAGCCACGTCCCGGTGGAGGTCCTGCTGCAGCGGATGTTCACTGACCCCTCGCCTGCGCCCTACGAGGCGGGGGCGCTCTTTGAGGGCGACATGGTCGCCATGTGGCGGGGCGGACGCCTCACGGTCAAGGCCGCCGGCTCCTACCGGGAGTGGCGGGCCACCCCCGGCGGGCTGCGCCGCCGCCACGTCACCATCACCCGCCTCGACCTGCCCCTCGTCCTGCGGCCCTTCGAGGCCAACCTGAAGAAGCTGCTTGCCGAGCGCGTCGAACAGGAGGAAGGGACCCTGGCGCTGCTGGACGAGTACGACGTCTTCATTGCCGAGGAACTGCCCGCCGGCCGCTTCCTCCTGGGTGCCGTGCGCAAGGACATCGTCACCGACATCATCAGGCGCTACGGCCAGGCCAGCGACCTGAGGGATGCGGGTGTGCGCCGCGCCGTGGCCCGCTGGCTCTACCAGCCGGGGCAGCGCGCCCTGGTGACGCGGCCGGGCGGTCCCTTCCTCATCACCGCGGAGGTGGACGAGGAGGGCACCTACTACAGCCTGCTGCTCACCTACGACTGGGGACCGGTGGGGACGGAGATCGACTGGGTCAGGGTGGGGGGGCGGCTGCTCTGGCGGCAGGTGAAGATGGACACCTCCCTGGAGCTGCGCGGGCTCGGCCGGATCGACGGCCAGATGCACCTGCGCTTTCGCGACCACTGCTTCAACAGCGGCTGCCGGCGCTGACCCGGGGCCGCCGCGGTCAGCCTGCCGTCTCTTCGCCGTCGATCCACCGCAGGGCCTCCACGGTCGCGGGCGACAGCCGCCGCATCCCCACCCAGAGGACGACGGCCAGCTCCCCGTCGGCCGTCTCGTAGAAGTGCGGCCGGCTGCGGGGGAGGACGCGACGCAGCCGCAGCCGCAGGCGGTCCTGGATCTGCCAGCGCTCGACGGCGGTGCGCGGCCGATAGCGGGTGACCACGCGCAGGCGCAACCAGGCGGGACGGACGACGGCGATGGCGACAGCTCCTCCTGTGCCCGCGGACGACCCCGGTCTGTGGACGACCCCTGTGTGCCGGCGATCCCGGTATAATGAGAGACGTCGTGCGCATTGATTTTCTGTACTGGGAGGGCTGTCCCTCCCACGAGGAGGCCCTGCAGCGCCTGCGCGCTGTCCTCGCCGAGGAGGGGATCGCCGCAGACGTGCGGGTGATCCCCGTGGAGACGGAGGAGCGGGCCCGCGCGCTGGCCTTCCCCGGTTCGCCGACGATCCGGGTGGACGGGCACGACGTCCAGCCACAGACGGCGGCGGCCGATGGCCGCCTCACCTGCCGCCTCTACCTGCTGGACGACGGGCGGCCCTCGCCGCTGCCGTCGGCGGAGATGCTGCGGCGGGCGGTGCGCGCGGCGCAGACGGCGGCACCGGAGAGAGGAGGTGCGGACGCGTGACGCTGGCCATGCGCCAGCAGATCATCCCCTTCACCCTGCCCGGCGTGGATGGGCAGACGTACACCGAGACGGACTTCGCCGGGGCGAAGGCGCTGGCGGTGATCTTCTGGTGCAACCACTGCCCCTATGTGCGCGCCTGGGAGGACCGGGTGATCGCGTTGCAGCGGGAGTATGCCGAGCGGGGCGTGCGCTTCGTGCTGATCAACAGCAACGACCCGCAGAAGTACCCGGAGGACGATCTTCCCCGGATGCGGCAGCGGGCGCAGCTGAAGGCCTACCCCTTCCCCTACCTCTTCGACGAGAGCCAGGAGGTGGCGCGGCGCTACGGCGCCACGCGCACCCCGGAGGTCTTCCTCTTCGACGCCGCCCGCACGCTGCGCTACCACGGTGCCCCCGACGACAACGTCGAGGACCCGCGGGCGGTGCGGCAGCACTACCTGCGCGACGCCATCGAGGCGGTGCTGGCGGAGCGAACCCCGCCGGTGGTGCAGACGCCGCCCCGCGGCTGCACCATCAAGTGGCGCTAGCTTCCCCGATGGCCAGCACCGCGGCGCCCCTGACCTCGCGGCGCTTCAGCTTCTGCAGCGCCGCGTTGGCGGCCTGCAGCGGGAACACCTCCACCTCGGTGACGACGGGAATCGCCGCCGCCAGGGCCAGGAACTCCCGGGCGTCCTGCGGCGTGAGGTTGCTCACCGAGCGCAGCGTGCGCTCGCCGTAGAGCAGCCCGTAGGCCATCTGCGGAATGCGGTCCAGGTAGACGGCGTTGATGGCCAGGGTTCCCCCCGGGCGCAGCGCCGCCAGGGCCCGGGGGATGAGCGCCCCGGCGGGGGCGAAGAGGATCGCCCGGTCCAGCGGCTGCGGCGGTGGGTCGTCGGCGGACCCCGTCCAGGCGGCGCCCAGTCGCATCGCCAGGGCCCGGTGCTCGGGGCTGCGGGTGAAGACGAAAACCTCGCACCCCCAGTGCCGCGCCACCTGGATGGCCAGGTGCGCCGAGGCCCCAAAGCCGAACAACCCCACCCGCTCCCCCGGGGCGACGTCGGCCCTGCGCAGCGAGCGGTAGCCGATGACGCCGGCGCACAGCAACGGCGCCGCCTCCGCGGCGGAGAAGGCGTCCGGGATGGGGTAGGCGAATCCGGCGTCGGCCACCATGAACTCGGCGAAGCCCCCATCCACGTCGTAGCCGGTGAAGCGCGCCTCCGGGCAGAGGTTCTCCTCCCCCCGCCGGCAGGCCGCGCACCGCCCGCAGGCGCTGTACAGCCAGGTCACGCCCACGCGCTGCCCCGGAGCCAGCGCCGCCCCGGGCCCGGCCGCCTCGACGATGCCGACGACCTGGTGCCCGGGCACCACGACCTGGCGGCGCGGGGGCAGCTCGCCTTCGGCGATGTGCAGGTCGGTGTGGCACACGCCCGTGGCCACGACCCGCAGCAGGATTTGTCCCGGGCCGGGGACGGGGACGGCCCGCGTGGCCAGGCGCAGCGGTTCCTCTTCGACCGGCCGGGGGTGGTGCAGCTCCTGAACCCGCACGCGCAGTCTCGCCGCCTTCAGGGCAGCACGGCGGTGCCGACGATGACGCCGCCGCTGTAGCGCTGGATGCGGTCGGCGGCGGTGCGTACGTGCGCTCCCATCCGGTCGGCGGGCAGGGTGCTCGGCGCGTAGATCACCATCAGGCAGCGCACCGTGGCGTCGGTGATCCTGGTGCGCAGCGAGTCGGTGGTGGGTGTGCCGCAGGGGCCGGTCTCGTCGGCCAGCACCAGCCGCCCCTCCACGCTGTGGTATGCCCCGCCGATGGCCTCGAACATCTCGATGGGCCGGCCGCGGCGCAGCACCAGCGCTCCGTGCACCCGCCCCAGGTCGTGCATGCCCACCGGGAGGAGGAACTCCAGGGAGCAGAGGTTGCCCGCATCCACCAGCGAGTTCACGGCGGGCACCTCCTCCCCGCGGAGGACGCGCCGCAGCAGCGCCTCCGAGGAGGGGCGCAGGCGCGTGGGGTCGATGCCCAGCCGCCTGTACAGGTCGCGCGCCGGCTGCAGCCCGTCGATCTTTCCGGGCTCGAGACCCCCGTAGCGGTCGCGCAGGGCACCGGCCAGCGCCGCCAGTTCGGTGCGCAGCGCCTCCTCGGCCGGGCGCACCAGGACCTCCCGCGCCTCCACCAGTCCGAGGCGGACGTGCTCCCGGATCGCCGGGTCGATGGTGACGGTGATCATGCTTCTGCCCCAACTATTCCGTGACGTCCCACGGCGGTCAAGGGGCTCCGCCGTGTGTGAAGAATCTGCGCCACCCGTCCCGCGGCCCGACGGGCCGCGGTACCATAGGAGGCGGATGAGGGCTCTCGGTCGCACCCTGGCGGTGCTTGCCGGCGCGGTGGGGCTGGCCGCGGGCTGTGCGCGCCCGCCGGCCCTGGTCACCTTCACCAGCGCACCGCAGCGGTTTGCCATCGCCTACCCGAAGGGGTGGAAAGTGGTCAGGAGCAGCGACGACCTGCGCGTCTGGTTCCTCCCGGCGGGCGGCACCGCGGCGCCCCCGACCGCGGCCGAGTTCCTCCTGGTGTTCACTGAGCTCCGTCCCGGCCCGCTCAGCGACGATGAGGCCCGCTACCTCGGGCTGAACCTCCTGCCGATCCACGGGGTTTCCGGCTTCCGCCGCTTCAAGGAGGAGGAGGGGGCGGTCTGGCATCGCTTCGAGGTGACGGGCGCTTCCCAGGGCACCGAGTGGGCCTCCGTCGGCCTGCTGGTCACAGGGAGGCGCGCGCTGCGCTACGTGGTCTGCGCCAAGCCGCTGGACCGGTGGCGGGAGGGGCAGAGGCAGTGCGACCAGATCCTCAAGACCTTCCGCCCCGGTCCGCTGTCGTGACCTCCGCGCCGCCGGCGGCCTCACAGACGAGGAACGCCCCCTCCCGCCCGCTGGCCGACCGGTAGGCGGCGGCCGCCGCGGCCACGAAGGCCGCCGCCGCGGCCCGCTGCACCAGCGCCAGCACGGCCCCGCC
>JBBIIQ010000108.1:0-6927 GCA_037446405.1 Armatimonadota bacterium
TCGGGGTTCGCCCCCCACATCTGGGACTCCCCGGTCGCGCGAATCTTCCCTCCGGCCTACCCTCCGCCGCGGGAGTGGTACCCGGCAGAGTTCGATGCGCTGGCAGTGCTGGTCGAGGAGGCCCACGCCGCGGGGCTGCGGGTGCATGCGGCGGTCAACGTCTTCGGCGCGGGGCTGGCCCGCGAGGGGGTGGGCCCGGCCTTTGAGCGGCCTGCGTGGCAGGGCGTGCACGTGACCGGGGCGCCGGGGGAGGCGGGCGTCGCCCTGGTCCCCGGAGCGGCGGCGGCTGGGACCATCGTCTTCACCAACCCCGCGCACCCCGAGGTGCAGCTCTACGAGCTGGCGGTGCTGTGGGAGATCGTCTCGCGCTACGCCGTCGACGGGATTGTCCTGGACCGGGCGCGCTACGCCGGCCTGGCGGCCGATTTCTCCGACCTCAGCCGGGTGCGGTTCGAGGCCGCGCTGGGCCGCCCGCTCGCCCGCTGGCCGGACGAGATCCTCCGGTTCTCCGGAGGGAGCCTGCGCCCGGGCCCGCTGCTTGGCGCATGGGCGGCGTGGCGCGCGGCGGTGATCCGGGAGTTTGTGCGCGCCGCCGGGCAGGTGGTGCGCCGCACCCGGCCGGGGATCCCGCTGGCCATGTACGTAGGGGCGGGGTACCCCGCGGCGTACGAGGTCGGGCAGAACTGGGGTCGCGCCGATGCACCGCCGCTGTTTTCGGCCTGGACCCCGGCGTGGAGCGAGGCCTCACTGCTCCCCCACCTGGACTACCTGATCACCGGCCTCTACTACCGCTCGCTCTCCTCAAGGGAGGCCCTCTTTCAGGGGGAGCCGGCCTGGCGCAGCGTCGCCGGCGGAGCGGTTCTCGCCCGGGAGGTGACGCGGGGCACCCCGCTGCTCGGAGGCGTCTGGCTGCAGGTGTACGCCGGGGACAGGGCGCGCGGCAGAGGAGCGCTCCGCATCGCGGCTCGCCACACCGACGGCGTCATGGTGTTTGACCTCTCCGACCTCATGCACGGAGACTGGTGGGAGGTGGTCGCGCACCCGTGAGAGGAGGCCACGAGCAACGATGCCGCAGATCCCTGAAGCCGTAGAGCAGCTCAAGGCGCACCTGGCACCCATTGTCGACCTGCGTCACGCCGCAGGGCTGCTGGAGTGGGACCAGCAGACTCACATGCCTCCCGGCGGCGGGCGGGCGCGGGCGGAGCAGCTGGCCACCCTCAGCCGGCTCGTCCACGAGATGTTCACCTCCCCGCGCACGCAGGAGCTGCTGGAGGCGGCGGAGCGGGCGGCGGAGCAGCTCGACCCCGATTCCGACGAGGCGGCGCTGGTGCGCATGACGCGGCGCGACTACGACCGGGCGACGAAGCTGCCCCCCGAGTTTGTCGCCGCCCGCCGCCGCGCCTCCAGCCTGAGCATCGAGGCGTGGCGGCAGGCCCGTCCGGCCAACGACTTCACCGCCTTTCGTCCCCACCTGCAGCAGATGGTGGACTATGCCCGCCGCACCGCCGACTACCTGGGCTATTCGGAGCACCCTTATGATGCGCTGCTGGACCTCTACGAGCCGCTGATGACCTCGCGGGAGGTGGCCGAGCTGTTCGCCAGGCTGCGGGAGGGGACCGTGCCGCTGGTGCGGGCCATTGCCGGAGCACCGCAGGTAGACGACGGGATGCTGCACCAGGAGTACGACGAGGCGAAGCAGCAGGCCTTCGCCCTGGAGGTGATCCGGGCCTTTGGCTACGACCTCTCCCGCGGCCGCCTCGACCGGGCGCCCCACCCCTTCGCCGCCAGCTTCAGCCGGGACGATGCCCGCATCACCACGCGGTTCGACCGGCGCTTCTTCAGCCCGGCGGTCTTCGCCATCTTCCACGAGGCGGGCCACGCCATGTATCACCAGGGGCTGGCTCCCTCCCTGGAACGGACGCCGCTTGCCGGCGGCGCCAGCCTGGGCGTCCACGAGTCGCAGTCGCGGATGTGGGAGAACCTGGTCGGGCGCAGCCGACCCTTCTGGCAGCACTACTTCCCCCGCCTGCGGGAGCTCTTCCCGGAGCAGCTGGCGGGCGCCGACGCGGAGGGGTTCTACCGGGCGGTGAACAAGGTGCAGCCGAGCCTGATCCGCGTGGAAGCCGATGAGGTGACCTACAACCTGCACATCATCCTGCGCTTCGAGCTGGAGAAGGCTCTGGTGGACGGATCGCTCAAGGTGGAGGACGCTCCGGAAGCCTGGAACGCCAGGATGGCTGAGTACCTGGGGGTGACGCCCCCGACCGACGCCGACGGGCTGATGCAGGACATCCACTGGGCCAGCGGCTCCATCGGCTACTTCCCCACGTACACGCTGGGCAACGTGATGGCGGCCCAGCTCTTCGCGGCGGCCCTGCGGGCGCATCCCGCTCTGCCGGAGGACTTCGCCCGCGGGGAGTTCCGGGCGCTGCTGGAGTGGCTGCGGGAGCACGTCCACCGGCACGGGCGCAAGTTCTTCCCCCAGGACCTCCTGCGGCGGGCCACGGGCAGCACCGTCACCCCCGAGCCCTACCTGCGCTACCTCCGGGAGAAGTTCGGGGAGATCTATGGGGTGGCGGTCGGCGAGTAGAGGGGCATTTCGGGCAGGCCGGGCGGGAGCAGCCGGAGCAGCCACGGACCCTTGACGCGAACATATGTTCGCCCATACGATGGCAGTAATGGTCGCGGTCCTTCCGGCGAGACCGTGCGCGTCCCGGCTGGTGGAGGCAGCCCCCGTCCCGGGCTCCGTCCTGCCGTCGGCGCCATTCACCCCAGGCGGACGGCGGGTGGCGCCTCAGGCCGAATGGATCGAAATCCACGCGAAGTCCGTCCTCAACCGCGTCCAGGGGATGCCCTTCAAGTGGTCGATCAACCCGTACAGGGGATGCACTCACGCCTGCATCTACTGCTATGCCCGCCTCACCCACAGGTATCTGGACCAGGACGGGGTCCGCGACTGGTCCTCCCGCATCTTCGTCAAGGTGAACGCCCCGGAGGTGCTGCGCCGGGAGCTCGCCCGGCCCGCTTGGCGCCGGGAGCAGGTGCACATCGGCACGGCCACCGACCCCTACCAGCCGGCCGAGGGAACCTACCGCATCACCCGGCGCATCCTGGAGGCGCTGCGCGACGCCGAAACGCCGGTTGCGCTGGTCACCAAGTCCACCATGGTCGTCCGCGACCGGGACGTCCTGAGGGAGCTGGCCCGGGGCCCCGGGGCGCTGGTCATGTTCAGCCTGACCACGGTGGACCCGGCTCTCGCCCGGGAGATCGAGCCCGATGTCCCCCCGCCGCAGCGGCGCCTGGAGGCGATGCGCGCGCTGGGAGAGGCGGGGGTGGCCACGGGGGTCCTCCTGGCCCCCGTGCTCCCGGGGATCAGCGACGGGGAGGAGCAGCTGGCCGCCGTGGTGGCGGCGGCCAGGGCTTACGGGGCTTCCGCCCTCTTCACGAATACGCTCCACCTGGGCGACGTCACGCGGGAGGCCTTCTTCGCCTACCTGGAGCACAAGCGGCCAGCGCTTGTCCCGGAGTACGAGCGCCTCTACCGGGGCAAGTACGCGCCGCGGGCCACGCAGCAGCGGATCCGGCAGGTCGTCGCCGCCCTGAAGGCGCGGGCGGGCTTCGCCGGCCCGCAGTTCAGGGGAGGTCCGCCCCAGGGCTGTGCCGCTCCCGCCCCTCCCGCCCAGCTCCAGCTGCTCTAGCCGCTGCGGGACCAGTTGGCTGACCCGGCTGCCCTGGCGGCACTACCTGCACTACTCTCCCCTCGTTGACAGACCGGGGGAGGCCTCTCTAGGCTAGGCGGGTAGACACCATGCGGGGAGGAGAAGTGCAGTCTCAGGTCCAGACCGGGCTGGAGGGCGTGGTCGCCTCCGCCTCCGCCATCTGCTTCGTCGACGGGCGCGAGGGGCGACTCCTCTACCAGGGCTACGATATCCACGACCTCGCGGAGCACTGCACCTTCGAGGAAGTCGTCTACTTGCTCTGGCACGGCGACCTGCCCCCGCGCCCGCAGCTGGAGGCGCTGCGCCGTGAGCTGGGCGCGGCGCGGGCTCTGCCGCCCGCGGTCCAGGGGCTGTTGAGCGGGCTGCCGCGCACGGCCGACCCCATGGATGTCCTGCGCACCGCCGTCTCCGCCCTGGCCCTGTACGATGCCGACCTGGAGGACCGCAGCCGCGAGGGCAACCTGCGCAAGGCCGCGCGACTGGTGGCGCAGTTCCCCACCATCGTCGCCGCCTACCAGCGAATGCGCCAGGGGCAGGCGCCGCTGGCGCCGCAGCCGGAGGCGGGGCACGCCGCCGACTTCCTGCGCATGCTCTTCGGCCGCGAGCCCGACCCCGAGCATGCGCGGGCGATGGACGTGGCCTTCATCCTGCACGCGGACCACGAGCTGAACGCCAGCACTTTTGCCGCGCGGGTGACGGCGGCCACGCTCTCCGACATCTACGCGGCGGCGACCTCCGCCATCGGCACGCTCAAGGGCCCGCTGCACGGCGGCGCCAACGCTGCGGTGATGGAGCTGCTGCAGGAGATGGGCACGCTGGAGCGGGTGGAGTCCGTGGTCCTGGAGAAGCTGGCGCGGAAGGAGAAGATCCCCGGCTTCGGGCACCGCGTCTACCGCACCGAGGATCCCCGGGTGCGGCACCTGCGGCCGCTGGCGCAGCGGCTGGGCGCGAAGGCGGGCGATCTGCGCTGGTTCGAGATGACGCGGAAGATGGAGGAGGTCGTCATGCGGGAGCGTCAGCTCTACCCCAACGTCGACCTCTACTCCGCGTCGGTCTACGCGGCTATGGGCATCACGCCGGATCTCTTCCCGGCCATCTTTGCCGTCAGCCGCATCAGCGGGTGGACGGCGCACATCCTGGAGCAGTACGCCGACAACCGGCTGATCCGCCCGCGCGCCGAGTACATCGGACCGCGGCGGCGGGAGTTCGTCCCCCTCGACCGCCGCTGAGGCGTCTGGCAGTCCCCCGCCCTACCCCACCTCGCGCACAAACGCCACCAGCTCGCGGTTGAACGCCTCGGGGGTCTCCAGGTTGGAGAGGTGCCCCGCCTGGGGGAGGACGACCAGGCGGGCGCCGGGGATGCCCCCGGCGATGACGCGGGCGCTCTCGGGCGTGGTCAGCCCGTCCTCCTCTCCCACCAGCACCAGCGTGGGGACGGTGATGGTCGCCAGCAGGGGGCGGCTATCCGGCCGGTCGGCCAGCGCGCGGAGCGCGCCGGCCAGCGCCTCAGGCGCCGGCGCGCCGACGAGTTCCCGGAGGCGGTCGGCCACCTCAGGGCGGGATGCCCGCGTGGTGGGGCTGACCAGGCCCTGGAGGAACTGCTGCAGCGAAGCTAGGCCCTCGCGCTGCGCGCGCTCCGCCAGCGCCAGACGACCCGCGCGCGCCTCCGTGGCGTCGGGCTCCGCCCGCGTGTCCGCCAGCAGCAGCCCCTGTACGAACTCCGGCGCGCGCGCCACCAGCCGGAAGGCCACGTAGCCGCCCATGGACAGCCCGACCACCACCGCGCGGTCGATCCCCAGGCCGCGCGCCAGCCCCAGCACGTCGTCGGCCAGGTCCTCCAGGCTGTAGGGTCCCGGGGAGGGGTCGGATTCGCCGAATCCGCGGAAGTCCACAGCCAGGGTGCGCGCCCGCCCGCGCAGCGCGTCGCGCTGCGCGACCCACATCTGGCGGTTCAGCGGGAAGGCGTGCAGGAAGACCACCGCCGTCCCCGTGCCCTCCACGTCATAGCCCAGCGTCATACCGTTGGTCGCCCGACGCATGCCGCCACCTCCGTCTGCGCTCCTGTTATCATAGCGGGGGACGCCATGGTTCGCCTCCTTGCCTGCGCCGACCTGCATGGCCATCCCGAGCGCGTGGCCCGGGTGCGCGCCCTGGTCCTGGAGCACCAGCCGGCGGTGCTGCTCTTGCCCGGTGACCTGACGCACGCTGGGCGCGGCGAGGAGGCGCTGGTCCTGCTGCATACCCTGCCGCTTCCCGTGCTCACGATCCCCGGCAACATGGACACCCCCGGCGTGAAGTCCACCATGCGGCGACACGGCGCCCTGCTGGAGGGCCCGCCGCGTGCCGTCGCCGGGGTGACGTTCGGCGGCCCCGACGTGGACGTCCCCTGCGACGTGCTCGTGGCGCACGAGCCGCCCCACGGCGTCCTCGACCGGGTGGCCGGCGGCCGGCATATCGGCTCCCCCGGGGTGCGGGAGAAGGTGCTGCGGCTGCGACCCCGGGTGCTGACCTGTGGGCACGTGCACGAGTCGCCGGGGATAGAGCGCCTGGGCGAGACGCTGGTCGTCAACTGCACCATGGGGGACGGTCGGAGCGGCGGGGCGCTGATCGAGATCACCCCCGCAGAGGTCACGGCCCGCCTCCTGTAGCTCGGGGACGGCCCCGCAGCGCCGGGTCGGCCCCGCTGAGCTCTGGGACCGCATCGCTACGCCCCCGGCACCGGGATTTCCGCGGCCCAAACAGCCCTTCCGGCCTGTTGCGTGTCAACGTGAGCCTGGGGAGACCTCCGCGTGCGATCATGCCTGCCGTCATTCCCTTTGAGGTCATAGCTGTGGGGCGATCCGCGGTGCACGAACCCGCCGCAGTGCCGGTGTCGCCGCGCAACGGAGCAACACCGCCGCAGGGGGACCGCGCCGCCCCCGCTGCGCCCCTCTCCGTCGACGCCCTGCTGCCGCTGGTGCGCTCCATCGCCCGGAGCATGAGCCACGCCCTGCCGGCGGTGGTGGAGCTGGACGACCTGGTGCACGACGGGGTCGTCGGGCTGCTGGAGTGCGCCCGCCGCTTCGATCCCTCGCGCGGGGTGGACTTCCGCACCTACGCCAGCCACCGCATTCGCGGGGCCATCCTGGACGGCCTGCGGGCGCGCGATCCGCTGCCGCGCAGCATGCGCCGCGCGCTGAAGTCGGCGGGGCGCGCCGCGTCGGGCGAC
>JBBIIQ010000109.1:0-6887 GCA_037446405.1 Armatimonadota bacterium
CCCCGCGCAGCAGCCCGGCGCGCCGCAGCTGGTAGAAGAGGAAGCAGCCGGCGCAGAAGTTCCACAGGACGTTAACCGCCGCCAGCACGGCGACCAGGCCGGCCAGCGCCCACCCCAGCGCGCCCAGCCCCCCGTACAGGGCCGCGGCGGCGGCCACCAGCAACGTGCCGCCCACCCCCTGGGCGAAGCGGTGCGGCGCGGCCTCGTCGGTGACCATGTGGGGACGGACCAGCCGCAGCGGTAGGACCAGGTAGCGGTAGATCAGGCGAAGCGGTCCCCACGGCGGCCAGGCAGCATTGGCCAGCAGGACCGCTCCCATGATGGGGACCAGCCAGGTGAGGGCGAACAGCCAGGCCAGGGCCACGACGACGACAATGGTCACCTGGCCGAACTTGATGGCGTTGTGATCAACCTGCGTACGAGCCATCGCTGCACCTCCGCCGGAGAGCTGCTCGGTGCTGGCGGCGGAGACCCTGGCGTCCCTGGGGTGGTGCGGTCAGGCGGTCAGGCCTGGGGCAGGGCGAAGGCACGCCACGGCCTCCGCCCGGAACAGATACACTGCCGGGGAGCGTACGGCACGAACTGCAGGAAGGTCTTCATTGCCGGCTCTGCTCGCTTCGCCTGTTGCCTTCCACGGTAGCAGCGAGAGCGCCGCTGTCAAGGGCACCGGCCTGCGCTCCCCGCACCCAAGCCAGCGCCTCCTCTACCAGGCGGTCCGCGGCGGCGCGGTCGGCCGGCGGCGGCGGTGGCAGCGGCGGCCCGAAGACCACCCGCACTCGCGACGGGCGAGGGAAGTAGCGGCCCAGGGGCAAGGCGCGGGCCGTGCCCAGGATGGCCGCCGGCACCGTGGGCACCCCGGCCCGCGCCGCCAGGATCCCCGCACCGCCCTTCGGAGACCCGCCGCCGGGGGAGATCCTGCCCTCAGGGAAGATGGCGACCAGCGCGCCCGCCTCCAGGGCGCGCACCGCCTCCCTGACCACGGACAGGTCGATCCGGCCGCGGCGCACCGGGATGGTGCCGTAAGCGCGCATCGCCCACCCCACCAGCGGCATGGTCAGGAACTCCGCGGCGCCGATGAAGAGCGCCCGCCGGGGGAGGGCTGCGGCCAGCACCACGGGGTCGAGGGCGCTGGGATGGTTGGCCACGACCAGCGCCCCACCCGACGGAATGCGCGCCACCCCATCAACCTGGAAGGCGAAGCCGAGGCGCAGCAGGAGCCGGACGGTGCGGTAGGCCAGCCGGTAGAGCAGGGTCTGGCGGGGGACCACCTAGTCGTCGGCGCCGGAGGTCGTCTCGCCGTGGCCGGTCGGCTCCGACGGGTCGGGGGCGGGGAGGCGCGGCCCGGCGATGGCCCGCCCCACCCCGCGCACCAGCGCCGCCGCCCCGGCCAGCAACCAGGCCACCGGCCGCAGCGCGTAGACGAAGAGGAGGTCGACGTAGCCGAGTGCGCGCCGCAGCCAGCGCAGCCGCCGTCCCAGGCGCTGCAGCGTTGCGCTGCGCCCGTAGGCTAGCGTGAGCAGCAGGATGGAGAAGGAGAGGAGGAACCGCTGCACGTCGGTGGGGCGCACGTGGAGGAAGTCCTCGACCACCAGCCCCCCACCGATGCTCAGCACCAGCAGGTAGGCCGCCGCCTCCAGGACGGGGAAGCGCTCGATGAGGTAGACGAAGATGCCCGCGGCAAAACGCATGGTGATGATCCCCAGGGCCACGCCGGTCATCACCACCCAGAACTGGCGCGAGAGCGCCACCGCCGCCACCACGTTGTCCAGGCTGAAGGCCAGGTCGGCGAGCTCCACCGCCAGGACCACCGACCAGAAGGGGCGGCCGGTGCGCACCGTCTTACCGCGGGCTCTGGCCTCGGCAGCCCGCGCCTCAGCCGGCGTCTCCCCCAGGTGGTCGACGCCCAGCCTGATCAGGTACAGCCCGCCCAGCAGCAGCAACCAGCGGTTCCGGATCACCCAGGTGGCGAAGAAGAGCATCAGGCCGCGGCCCACGTAGGCACCGAGCAGCCACACCTTCAGCGCCGCGGGGCGCTGCCCGCCCAGCAGCCGGTGCACCGGCCGCTGCAGGAAGCGGAGAAGGCGCGGCCAGGGAATGGGCGCGTGCCGGGGGAGGTGGGCGACCATCGCCCCCAGCACCGCAGCGTTGTCGATAGAGAGGATGCCCTCCAGGTAGATGAGCTGGAGAACGATGAGCAGGACGGCAAGGGGATCGTGCTCCACGCTCTGAGTGTACCGTAGCAGACCGCGCTGCGGGAGCGGTCAGACGAACAGGGCGCGCAGGAAGAGCAGGCCCGCCACAACACCCAGCAGGGCCAGTGCGGCCAGCCCGAAAGCGACCTGCAGGGCCGCCACGTGCAGTGTCAGCGCCAGCACGAACCCCACCCCGGTCAGCAGCAGGAGCGCGGCCGCGGCGCGCAGCCCCCGGTCCAGCGGGGTCGGCCCCGCTTCCCCCGGGAGCTCTGGGCGCGCCGCCTCCCCCGCCGCCAGGTAGTAGGGGACGTCGGTAACCACGGTGACCCGTGTTCCCTGGCGGCGGCGGAAATAGAGCGCCGCCTTGAGCAGCAGCGCCGTCTGGTTGTGCAGCAGAAAGTGCCACCAGCGCGCCGGGACGAACTCCGGCAGGACGACGGTGAGCTGCTGGTCGAACCCGACCTCCCACTCCAGCTCGTCCAGGTAGCGGAGGAAGGGGCCGAGCACCGAGCGGTAGGGGGAGTCCAGGATCCGCAGGGGAACGCCCATCCCCCACCGCTCCCACCTGGCGCGCACCTCCGCAGTCTCGCCCGGGTCGATGTCCACCATGACCGCGGTGACGTCGTCGCTGAGGGACCTGGCGTAGCGCAGTGCCGGCAGCACTCCCCTGTTGATCCCGGCAACCGGCACAACGACCCGGTGCTGCAGCCGACTGCCGGGGAGGCGGGCACCCTCCAGCGAGAGCTGCCGCGCCACGTCCCGGTAGTGCAGCCAGATGCCACGCATGAGGAGCACCAGGCCCGGGATGAGCAGCGCGACGATCCAGGCGCCCTGCGCAAACTTGGCCACAGCCACGACCACCAGGACCAGCGCGGTGGCCACCGCGCCCGCCAGGTTGAAGAGGATGCTGTGGGTCCACCCGCGGCCTCGCTCCCGCCACCACTTCCGCACTATGCCGCTCTGGGAGAGCGTGAACGAGACGAAGACGCCCACAGCGTACAGCGGGATCAGGGAGTGCGTGCTGGCCTCGAAGAGGTAGATGAGCAGGCCGGAGAGCGCCGCCAGCAGGATGATGCCGTTGGCGAAGACCAGGCGGTCGCCCAGGTTGGCCAGCTGGCGGGGCAGGAAGCGGTCGCGCGCCAGGATGGACGAGAGGCGGGGGAAGTCCGCGAAACTGGTGTTCGCCGCCAGGATGAGGATCAGGGCCGTTGCCGCCTGCGTCAGGTAGTAGCCGACCCCGCCGCCGAAGACCGTGCGCGCCAGCTGGGAGACCACCGTCTCCTGCGCCGCCGGCACGATCCCCAGGCGCTGTGCGAGGTAGGTGATCCCCAGGAACAGCGTCCCTAGAATCGCCGCCATCCAGATGAGGGTAATCCCGGCGTTGCGCGATTCCGGGGGGCGAAACGCCATGACACCGTTGCTGATGGCCTCCACCCCGGTCATGGCCGCCGAGCCGGAGGCGAAGGCACGCAGGACCAGGAACAGGGTGAGCGGCTGAACCGCCGCCGGCGCCGCCGGGAGCATCCGGGGTGGGTGCGGGGGCGTCCCCCAGGTGCGCCAGAGACCCAGAGCGACCAGCGTCAACATGGTGCCGATGAACAGGTACGTGGGTACGCTGAAGACCGTGCCCGACTCACGCACGCCGCGCAGGTTGATCAGGGCTATCAGTGCCACCGCAGCCAGCGCCAGCGCCACGCGGTGAGGGAACAGAGCGGGGATCGCGGAGGTGATGGCCGCCACGCCGGCGGAGACGCTGACCGAGACGGTGAGCACGTAGTCGATCATCAACGCGGCGGCGGCGACAAGCCCGGGCCAGATTCCCAGGTTGGCGTGCGCGACGATGTAGGCTCCGCCGCCGCCAGGGTAGGCGTGGACGGTCTGATAGTAGGAGAAGGCGACGATGGCCAGGACGGTGCTGATGGCCAGGGCGATGGGCCAGGCCAGCCGCAGCGCCGTGGGGCCGGCCAGCAGCAGCGCCAGCAGGATCTCCTCCGTGGCGTACGCTGACGACGACAGCGCGTCCGAGGAGAAGACCGCCAGCCCCTGGATCTTGTTCAACCGCTCGTGGACGATCCGGTGGGTGGGAAGCGGATGTCCAATGAGCAGCCGCTTCACCTGGCTCAGCGCCATGGCGTCGCCTTCCCGACTAGCCCTCCGCCGTGGGGGCGCGGGCGGCCGGCACCTCCTCCGCCCGGAGGACGGTCCGCCGGCTCAAGTATACTGCCGTGCCGATGGTGAGGAGCGCGAGGGCGACGACGAGACCGCGCGTCGTCCCCGCGAGCGGCTGGACGACGACAGGCGCGATCAGGATTGACCGTGAAGACGGCCGGCGGCGGCGCGGCGAGGATAGCGCCGGCCAGGCAGCCGCCGAGGGCCGTAGCCTCTCTACTCTACAGTCAGAGGCGGGACGCTAGAAATCGATGGCCGCGCCCCTGCGAACCAGCCGCCGCTGGAGCTCCCAGACAAGGTCCGGCCGTCCAGCCAGGATGTGCGGCGTCACCCCATGGCGCACCGCCACCGCAGCGGCTGTACCCGCTGCCTCCCCCATGGCGATGGTCGTCGGGACCACCCGCGCCGAGCCTGCGGCCTGGTAGGTGGCCGAGAAGGCCCGGCTGGCCAGAAAGAGGTTGTCGACCGCAGCGGGGATGAGCGCGCGCAACGGGATGGTGTAGGGCCGCCGCAGGGCCCGAAACGCCCCATGCTCGCCGGGACGGTAGACATGAAGGTCGATGGGGTAGGATGCCACCGCGATCCGATCCCAAAAGTGCGTCCGGCCCATGATGTCCCTGACAGTGAGCGTGTAGAGCCCTCGGAAATGCCGCGTCTCCCGAATGTAGAGTTCTGGTGCCACCTCCACCAGGCGCGCCCGGGCGACCCCCGGGACGCGCTCACGCAGGTAGGCAACCAGACGAGGGATCTCGTGTTTGCCGCGGGCGTAGGCCATCTGGCGCGACGCACGATCCGTGCCATCGACGTCGTGGATCTGGAGGGCGTTGACCAGGACCGTCCCATCCGGCAGGCGGCCGAGGTTCAGATCCCATACGGACAGCCCGGCCTGCGCAGGCCGGTAGTCGGCCAGCAGGTCACGGAACCCCCAGGCGTAGCCCTGGAAGGTGCCGCTGGGGTGCCGGCCCCGCCGCTGCAGGTAGGCGTAGCGGGCCACGGCAAACCAATCGACGTCAGCCAGACGAAACAGCAGCGTGGCGGGCATGGCGCGGCGATCGATGCCGGACGCCTCCCGGCCATAGGTGTACGGGACCCCCGCGGCCGCGGCCAGGTCGCCGTCATCGGTGGCGTCGATCGTGATCGTCGCCTCGACCAGCGTGTCCCGACCATCCGGCAAGCGCACAACGGCGCCGCGGACGCGGCTCTCCGCCAGCACAGGGGCCTGAAGCGTACTGCGGAGCAGGAGCGTGATGCCGCGTTCGGCTTCCACCAGCGCCCGCAGGACCTCCCGCGCCCGTCGTGGATCGAACGTGATCCCCCCGAGCTGCCGATAGAGCTCCCGGAAGATCCCTCCGGTCAGTGGGCGACCGTCTGGCAACCGGTTGAGGTCGAGCATGTTGAGCATCGCGCCCGTCCAGACGGTGCCCAGAAACGGTCTCGGCTCGACCAGCACGACGATCATGCCCGCTCGGGCGGCGGCCACCGCTGCGGCCACCCCCGCAGGGCTTCCCCCCATCACCAGGACGTCGGCCCTGAGGCCTGGAGGCCAGGAATCAGGGAGCACGACATGTGCGCGCAGCGCCACGACCGCGGCGACCGCACACCAGCCCAGGACCATGGAACGCCAGATCCGCCGACGCATAACTAAAGCTGATAAAGATGGTCAGCCCTAACTTTTGTCAAGCGAAATCGAGGCTTTCGGGTTCCCACGCGCATTCCAGTCAGCACCCAGACCTGTCAACGCCGGTGCGCGCGCCGGCTCCGCAGGTTGGGGTGCGTCAGGTCACGGGAACCGATTCCCTCTCCAGGTCGCTTGTACACCAAGAGACCGTATGTTACCCAACGTGGGCTGGCCGGGGCTGATCGTCGTGCTGCTGGCTCTCCTCGTCTTCGGCCCGCAGCGCCTGGCCGGGGTCGGGGGCGCGCTGGGGCGGGCCATCCGCGAATTCCGCCGCGCCCTGGAAGGCGGGGAGAGCGAGCGGGGCCATGGGGACGACGGCCGCGCCGCTGGGGAGTGCAGCGCCGTGCGGGGGTGACAGTATTCCAGGGAGCAGCAGGATGAACACAGGGGTCCAGAGCCTTCCCGCCGTGATGTCGGCAGGCCCGTCCAGTGGCGACTACGAGTCCCTTGACGTCCTGGTCCGCCGGCACCGGGCGGCACTGTACCGGGTGGCCTTCCGGCTGACCGGCAACGCGGCTGACGCAGAGGACCTTACCCAGGAGACGGTGCTGGAGGCGCTGAAGGCGTTCGGCCGCTTTCGTCCCGGAACCCGGTTCGACCGATGGGTCTTCCGGATCATGACCAATACCTTCGTCGATACTGTGCGGCGCCGGCGGCGTCACCCCGTGGCCTCACTGGACGGCCCCGATCTCCCGCCTCTCCCCGACACCGCAGCTTCCCCCGACGAGAGGGCGGTCATCACCGAACAGCAGGCGATCATCCACCAGGCCATTGCCGACCTGCCTCTAGCATTCCGGCTGGCCGTAGTTCTGGTGGATATGCAGGGCCTCTCCTACGAGGAGGCCGGC
>JBBIIQ010000110.1:0-5379 GCA_037446405.1 Armatimonadota bacterium
GGGTTCCCCTTCCTCCCCGGCCTTGCCCACGCCCCGCCGGGTCAGGTTGATCCGCCCCAGGTTGTCGATCTCCTTGACCTTGACCAGCAGCTCGTCTCCGACCTTGACCACATCCTCCACCCGGCCCACCCGGCCGTCGGCCAGCTCGGAGATGTGCACCAGGCCCTCCTTCCCGGGCAGGACCTCCACGAAGGCGCCGAAGTTCATCAGGCGCGTCACCCGGCCCAGGTACATCTCACCCACGCGCACTTCGCGCACGATCTCCTCGATCATCTGCATCGCCCGGCGCGCCGCCTGCTCGTCCACCGAGGCGATGTGCACTTTGCCGTCCTGCTCGATGTCGATCTTGGCACCGGTCTCGGCGGTGATCTTGTTGATCACCTTGCCGCCGGGGCCGATCACCTCCCGGATCTTCTCGGGGTTGATCTCGATGGTCACGATGCGCGGCGCGTAGGGGGAGAGTGTGGTCCGCGGCGCGGGGATGACCTCCAGCATCCGCTCCAGGATGAACAGGCGGGCCTCGCGCGCCTGGGCCAGCGCCCGCGCCAGCAGCTCCCGGGAGAGCCCCTTGATCTTGATGTCCATCTGCAGCGCCGTCACCCCGTCCCGCGTGCCGGCGACCTTGAAGTCCATATCGCCCATCTGATCCTCCATCCCCAGGATGTCCGTGAGGATGGCGGCGCGGCCGGAGGGGTCGGTAACCAACCCCATAGCGATCCCGGCGACGGCGGCCTTGATGGGGACGCCGGCGTCCATCAGCGCCAGGGTGGACCCGCAGACGGAGGCCATGGAGGTGGAGCCATTGGACTCCAGCACCTCCGAGACCAGGCGGATCGTGTAGGGGAAGACCTCCTCGGGCGGGATGGCCCAGGCCAGGGCGCGCTCCGCCAGGGCGCCGTGGCCGATCTCCCGCCGTCCCGGTCCGCGCAGCGGCCGGACCTCGCCCACAGAGAACGGCGGGAAGTAATAGTGGTGCATGAAGCGCTTGCGTTCGATGATGCCCAGGTTGTCCAGCAGCTGCTCGTCCTCCCCGGTGCCCAGCGTGGCCACCGTGAGCACCTGGGTCTGCCCCCGCTGGAAGAGCCCAGACCCGTGGGCCCGCGGCAGCAGGCCCACCTGAATGGTCAGGGGGCGAATGTCCGTGGTCCCCCGGCCGTCGGGCCGCCGTCCCTCCTCAAGGATCCGCCGCCGCACCTCCGCCTTGGTCAGGGCGTACACCAGGTCGCCCACCTCCGCCCCCCGCTGCGCGAACATCTCCGGTGACCGCTCGGCGAGCTGGGCGGCCACCGTCTCCTGCACGTCCCGCAGCGCCTCCTCCCGGGCCAGCTTCTCCGGGTGGGCCAGGGCCTGGGCGACCAACGGCAGGGCGGCTTCCCGCACCGCCGCCTCAAGGGCGGGGTCGGCCGCGGCCAGGGCCACCTCGCGCCGCGGCTTACCCGCCATCTCCACCAGCCGCTGCTGGATCTCCACAATACGGCGGATCTCGGCGTGGGCTACGTCGAACGCGGCCAGGATCTGCTCTTCGGGCACCTCCTTGGCTCCGGCCTCCACCATGATGATGGCATCCGCGGTCCCCGCCACCACCAGGTCGAGGCGGCTGTGCTCCTCGATCTGCCGCAGGGTGGGGTTGATCACGAACTGGCCGTCGATCAGCCCTACGCGCACCGCGCCCACCGGACCCTCGAAGGGCAGCCCCGCGACCATCAACGCAGCGGAGGCACCGTTGACCGCCAGGATCGCCGGGTCGTTCTCCTGGTCGGTGGAGAGGACGGTGGCGATGACCTGGACGTCGTTGCGGAAGCCCTGGGGAAAGAGGGGGCGAAGGGGACGGTCCATCAGCCGAGCGGCGAGTACCGCGGATTCGCCCGGCCTCCCCTCGCGCTTGAAAAAGCCGCCGGGAATCTTCCCGGCCGCGTACATCTTCTCCTCGTAGTCGCAGGTCAGGGGGAAGAAGTCGATCCCCTCCCGCGGCTGCGGTGACGCAGTGGCCGTGACAAGGACCATGCTGTCCCCGTAGCGGACCACCACAGCCCCGTCGGCCTGCCGGGCCAGCAGCCCGGTTTCAAAGGCCAGGCTGCGCCCGCCGACCTGAATCTCTACCTGGTGTTGCGTGGACACAACCATGCACCGATAACCTCCTGGGAATTGGGGCGCATTCCACCCCTGACACGACGGGAGCGGGGGGACCCCCCGCCCGACCGTCTGCGCGTCCGACTCCTTCCGCGGGGACCCTCATCCCCGCAGCCCCAGCTTCTCCACGATCCGGCGGTAGCGCTCCGGATCGGAGCGCTCCAGGTAGGCAAGCAGCCTGCGGCGCTTGCCTACCATCTTGAGGAGCCCGCGGCGGGAGTGGAAGTCCTTCTTGTGCGCCTTCAGATGCTCGGTCAGCAGGGTGATCCGCTGGGTGAGCAGCGCGATCTGCACCTCGGGAGATCCTGTGTCCCCCTCGTGCCGGCGGTGCGCGGCGAGAATGGACTGCTTCCTGTCGCGGTCGAGGCTCACTGGACGCTCCTCCGATCCCCCGCCGGGTCCCTGGCCTCCACGGGGTGGCAGGGGCGGCAATATACGTATAACGCCCGCAGCCGAGAGGCCGTCGGAGCGTCGGCGCTCCCAGCCGGGGCCGGTGGTATTCTAGCATAGGCCGGCTGGCCGCGGCAAAACTCCTTGGTCCGGTCAGACCTGGTTCATCCGCTGCCGGGGGCCTCCGGGGCATGCAAAAGGGCCCGAACCTGCGCCACGTCCGCTTCCATCTGACGGACCAGGTCAGCAGCGCCGCGGAAGGCCAGTTCGTCCCTGAGCCGTCTCTCGAACAAGAGTTCGATCTCTTGCCCGTACAGATCGCCGTCAAAGTCTAGAAGGAAGGCCTCGACCAGCAAGGCGCCGGTGCCGAAGGTGGGCCTGGTGCCGACGCTTACGGCCGCGGGCACGGCCCGCTCCCCCAGCCGTGCCCGGGCTGCGTAGATCCCTCTACCCGGGAGCACCTTGTCCGGGTGGACGGCCAGGTTGGCCGTGGGAAAGCCGAGCGTCCGGCCCCTTCCCTCTCCCTGCACGACCCGGCCGCGGACCGCGTACGGCCGACCGAGGTACGCCCGGGCCTCCTCCGGCCTCCCCGCCCGCACCAGGCGGCGGATCAGGGTGCTGCTCACCAGCGTCCCCCCGATGTGCACCGCCGGGACGACGGTCACGGCGAACCCCAGCCGCTCCCCCTCAGCCCGCAGCAGCTCCACGGTGCCCTGGCGGTCCCGGCCGAAGGTGTAGGTCGAGCTGACGACCACCCCGCCACCGGCGGCGACCGCAGCCAACATCTCCAGCCACCGGTCCGCCGGGGTCTGCCGCAGGACCTCGTCAAAGCGGACCACCACGGCACCGTCCATCCCCTCCGCGGCGAACAGCTCCAGGCGCTCCTCCACGGTCGTCAGCAGGACGGGCTCGGGCGGCGGGGCGACGACCTGCTGAGGGTGGGGCTCGAAGGTCAGCACCAGGTGGCGGCCCCCGGCAGCCGCAGCGACCCCTCTGGTCCTGGCCAGGACAGCCCGGTGGCCCAGGTGAACCCCGTCGAACATCCCCAGGGCCAGGTAGGCGGGGCGGGCAGTGCGTGGGACGGCGTCCAGTCCGTGATAGACCTCCATCCGGAACCCGATCCTAGCGGCCGCGCAGCACCTTGAACGGCCGCAGGCTCCCTCCCTCCACCCGGGCCAGCGCGATCAACCCGCTCTCGTCTCGCAGCCGGATGGGAACGTCACGCGGCAAGCGCTGCCAGTTTGGCACACGGAACAGCGGAAGGGGGAGCCCGTCGAGCACAGATAGGCGCTGCGCCGGGAGCAGCTGCACCGCCGGCAGGTCCGCCAGAGCGTCGTCCATAGACAGGAGCGCCTCCCCCAGTCGTCCCTCCGCTTTCAGCCCGGAGAGCTCCTCCAGCGGGCGGCTGGCCTCCAGGGAGAACCCCCCTACCCGCAGGCGTAGCATGAACGACGCATGGGCCCCCGTCCCCACCGCCTCGCCAATGTCCCGCGCCAGGGCCCGCACGTAGGTGCCCTTGCCGCACTCCACGTCCAGGAGGGCCCGGGGACGCGCCCCCGGCCAGAAGCGCAACAGCCGCAGGCGGTAGATGCGCACCCGGCGCGGCTGGACGGCGACGGTCTCCCCGCGGCGGGCGCGCCGGTAGAGGGGGACGCCGCCCACCTTGACGGCGGAGGTCATCGGGGGGAGCTGCTCGATCTCGCCCAGGAACTGCGGCAGGACGTCGGCCAGCTGCTCCTCGCTCAGGCCGGAGGCATCCGCGGTCGAGGTGATCTCGCCAAACGCGTCCCCCGTCTCCGTGGCCATCCCGAAGGTGAGCTCAAAGCGGTAGGCTTTGTCCGCCTCGCTGAGGAACTCGGCGATGCGCGTGGCCCGCCCCAGCACCAGCACCAGGACCCCGGCGGCCCCAGGGTCGAGGGTCCCGGTGTGCCCCACGCGGCGCTGCCCGACCAGCCGGCGGATGGCGTCGACGACGTCGTGCGACGTCATGCCCGGGGGCTTGAGGACGTTGAGCACCCCGTCCATGGTCTCAGCGCCCCCCCGGCTCTGCCCCCCGCCGCAACTCCGCCTCCGCGGCGGCCAGGACCCGGGGTACCGCCTCGGCCAGCGGGCCAGGCAGGGTGCACCCGGCGGCCCCGGGGTGGCCTCCCCCGCCGAAGCGCTCGGCGATGGCGTGGGCGCGGGCTCCGTCCCGTGCCCGGATGCTCACCCGCACCTCCTCCCCGCCCTCCTCGAAGAGGATAGCCACCCGCACCCCCTGCACCGTGCGCAGGACACCGACGATCCCGGCGCTGTCGTCGGGTCCCGCCCCGGCGGCGCGCTGCAACGCCTCGCTCAGGGTGCTGTAGGCCACCGCCCCGCCGGCCGCGAGGGCGGCGCGCAGGAGCGCGTAGCCCAGCAGGCGGGCAGAGGCCAGGGAGCGACGTTCGTACACCGCGGCCACGATCTCTCCCAGCGACGCCCCCGCTTCCATCAACTCTGCCGCCAGGCGCAGCGTGCCCGGGTGGACCGTGGGGAAGCGGAAGACGCCGGTGTCGGTGACCAGGCCCGCCAGCAGCGCCGTGGCCATGGCGGCGTCAAGCGGCACCTCCAGCTCTCTGATCAGGTCTGCGACCTGCTCCGCAGCAGCGGCGGCGGCGGGGTCCCAGTCCTCGAGGTGCCCGTAGGGGACATGGCTCTCGTGATGATCGATGACGACGACCAGCGGTGCGGCCAGCACGACGGACGCGAAGCGGCCGCAGCGCTCCGGGGTGCTGCACTCGACGGTGACGGCCGCGTCAAAGGCGGCGTCCGGGGGGAGCTGGCGGACAATCCGCTCCGCTCCCGGGAGGAAAGCGAACGCTGGCGGGAGGCCGTCCT
>JBBIIQ010000110.1:5389-6835 GCA_037446405.1 Armatimonadota bacterium
ACCCTCTTCCCCAGGGCCTCCAGGGCCAGCGCCAGGGCCAGGGTCGAGCCCAGCGCGTCCCCGTCGGGTTCGACGTGGCTGACCAGGAGAACGCGGGCGCTGTTACGGAGCGCCGCGGCGATCCGGGCGCGAGGTCCGGTCATGCTCCGATTCGGCGGGCGCAACGGGCCCGCCGGGGGATCCGGGGGCCTCGTCCCCAACGGCGTCCCGCCGGGCCACCCGGCGCAGCAGGGCGACCACGCGCGTGCCCCGCTCGATGGATTCGTCCAGGCGGAAGAGGACTTCCGGCGTGTGCCGCAGGGAGATGCGCCGCCCCAGTTCGCTGCGCACGTAGCCCGCCGCCCGGTCCAGCGCCTCCATGGTGCGTCGCTTCGCCTCCTGGTCGCCCAGGACGCTGACGAAGATCTTGGCATGGCGCAGGTCCGCGGACAGCTCCACCTCGGTGACCGAGACGAACCCGATGCGCGGGTCTCGCAGTTCCCGCTGCAGGATGGCGCTCGCCTCCGCCCTGAACAGCTCCTGGAGCTTCTCCCGTCGCAGGCCCATGGCGCTCAGAGGATCTCGATGGCGTAGTCGACCAGCTCCACCCGCGTCTCTCGCTCGATCAGGCCGGTCACCCGTGAGAGGACCCTGGAGGCGTGCTCCGCGGCGTCGCTGACGCAGGCGAACCCCAGCGTGGCCTGCCGCCAGCTCTCCTGCCGGTCCACCTCGGCGGCGGCGACGTGGTACTCCCGGCGAGCCCGCTCCAGCAGGCTCTGGACGACGCGCCGCTTGTCCTTCAGGCTGCGCGCATCCGTCAGGCGCAGCTCCACGCGCAGCACCCCGACGATCACCGCATCTCGCCCGGCGGCCCGGCCGGCTGCCTCACGCCGGGACTTCCTGGATCTCGTAGGCTTCGATGATGTCGCCCACCTTGACGTCCTGGAAGCGCTCCAGGCCGATACCGCACTCGAACCCCTCCGCGACCTCGCGCACGTCGTCCTTGAAGCGGCGCAGCGAGGCCACGGCCCCCTGATAGACTACCGCCCCCTGGCGCAACAGGCGCGCGGCGGCGCCGCGGACGATCCGGCCGCTGGTGACGTAGCACCCGGCCACGGTGCCGACGCGGGGCACGTTGAAGGTCTGCCGCACCTCCGCCTGGCCCAGCACGACCTCCTGCGCCTGGGGCGGACGCAGGCCGCGCAGCACCGCGCCCAGGTCTTCCAGGACGTCGTAGATGATGCGGTAGAGGCGGATCTCCACGCGCTCCTGCTCGGCCATGCGGCGCACCGCCGCCTCGGGGCGGACGTTGAACCCTACGACCAGCGCCCGGCTGGCGGCCGCCAGCATGACGTCGGACTCCGTGATGGGGCCCACGGCGGCGTGCAGGACCGTCAGCCGGACGTCGGGCACCTCCAGGCGGCTGAGGGCCTGCTGCAGCGCCTCCCCCGACCCGTGCACGTCGGC
>JBBIIQ010000111.1:0-6764 GCA_037446405.1 Armatimonadota bacterium
CCTCGGGGCCGAGGTCGGCGACGTCCTCCACGGGGGCCCCCGTGCCGAACCACGGCGGGAAGGCGGGGATGTCGGTCCCCACCGTGAGCTGGCCGGGGCTTACGAGGGTGAGGTTCTCCCGGGCGCACTCCGCGGCGGCCGGGCTCGCCGGGGGCGCCGGGGTGCCCCCGCCCACGGTCGGGGCCTCCCGGACGCAGGCGGCCAGGAGGAGCCCCAGGACCGGCGCCAGGACCATCCACCTTCTCATGCCGACCCCCCGCTGTCGTGGACCGGCGGGGAGCCTACCACGGCCGGTCCTGCCCCAGGGTGGGGATGCCCCGGTAGGCGGGGAGCCACTCCCGGGCGAGCCGCCTGAGGGTCCCGTCGGCCCGGAGCTCGGCCAGGACGGCGTCCACGCAGGGCCGGAGGCGGCTGCCGCCCGGGAAGACCAGCACGTACTGCTCACCGGTGACCACCCGACCGACCACCTGCACCCCGGGGTCCTCGGCGGCCAGGGCCACGGCGGCCGGGAGGTCCATGAGGACGGCTCCCACCTCCCCCGCCCGCAGGGCCGCCGCCGCCTCCGCCGGTCCCCGGTAGGCGAAGGGTCGCCGGTCGGGCCGGATGAGGAGGTCGATGACGGCCAGGCCCCGCTGTCCCGCCAGGCCCCCCAGGACGAGGCCCCGGAGGTCCGCCAGCCGGGTGATGCCACTGTCCGGACGGGCGACCAGCCCGTCAGCGTAGCTGCTGAGGATCTGGATGTAGAAGTTGCGGTAGTCCAGGCCCTGGGAGGCTCCCACGACCATGCCCGCCGTGCCGAACAGGCCCACGTCCACGCTTTCGCTCTGGAACGCGGCGAACTGCGGCGGGCCGGCGGTGAATCGTGTGTACTGCGGCTGCAGGCCCACCCGCTCGAAGATCTTCAGATCGCTGGCCGTGTAGAAGATGACGGCGTTGTAGGGCTGCCAGGCGATGCGCACCACCACCGGCGGCTGTGCGCGCCCCGGAGTTGCCAGCGCCGCGGTCAGGACCATCATGCTCAACACCACAGCAAGCCTCCTGCTCATGCTCCACCCCCTTTGAGCCTCCCTCCGGCATGCCCTCCGGAGGGCTGGCTGTCCTCCTCCGGGCGCAGGGCCCGGAGCAGGTCGTACTTCAGCCGCGCGAACTCCGCCGTACCGATCAGCCCCACCGTCCTCGGGTAGGGAAAGGGCACCGTGAGGCAATCCTGAATCCGCCCGTCGCGGCCCATGATGTAGACCCGGCCGCACAGCAACAGGGCCTCCTCCGGATCGTGCGTGACCAGCAGGATGGTAGGGTGGTACAGCCCCCAGACCTGCAGCAGCAGCTCCTGCATCTGGCTGCGCGTCTGCGAATCCAGGGCCCCGAAGGGCTCGTCCATCAGCAGGACTTCTGGCCGGTTGAGCAGAGCGCGGGCCAGCTGGACCCGCTGCTTCATCCCCCCCGAGAGCTGGTGCGGGTAGTCGTGCTCACGACCGGAGAGGCCGACGGCGTCGATCAGGGCGCGGGCGCGAGGCGCGTACTCGCGCTCGTCCTCGCCGCGGTGGCGCGGCCCGAAGACGATGTTGTCCCAGACGGTGAGCCAGCCGAAGAGGGCCGGGAACTGGAAGACCATCATCCGGTCCGGCCCCGGGCGCCCCGCGGGCCGTCCCCCGATGGTGATGCTGCCCTCGTCCTGCCGGTCGAAGCCGGCGATGAGGTTGAGCAGGGTCGTCTTCCCGCACCCGCTGGGTCCCAGCAGGCCGACGATCTCCTGGGCGTAGACCTCGCAGTGCACGCCCCGCAGTGCCACCACCGGAAAGGAGCGCCTCGACGCCGCCGGGAAGGTGCGCCCCACGTCCCGCACCACGATCTTGGCGGGAGGCGGCGCCTGCGCAGGCACAGTGGCTACTTCCCCGCCCAATGCAGGAGCCTCCGATCCAGAAAGAGGGTGATGATCTCCAGGGTCACTCCGATGAGCCCGATGATGATGATGCCGATGTACACATCGGGCACACGGAAGAACGTGGTGGCGTCCATCACCATGAAGCCCAGCCCGGCCTGCGCGGCGATCAGCTCGGCGGCCACGACGATGGCCCAGCTCACCGCGGTCGCCGTCTTCACCCCGGTCATGATGTGGGGCAGCGCCGCCCAGAAGATGACGTGGGCAAACAGCTGCACGCGCGTCAGGCCCATGTTCTCGCCCGCCCGGATCAGGTCGCGAGGCACCGTGCGCACTCCGGCGGAGGAATTGAGCACGACGTAGTAGAGGGCGGCCAGGAAGATGAGCGCGACCTTGGAGAACTCGCCGATGCCGAAGTAAAGAATCATCAGAGGGATAAAGGCGATGGGCGGGATGGGGCGGAGGAAGGAGAAGATCGGCGAGAGGACGGCGTGGACCGCGGGGCTGTACCCCATCAGCAGCCCTACAGGCACGCCGACGGCGATGCCCAGGCCCAATCCGGTGAAGGTGCGCAGGAGGCTGGCCCAGAGGTGCTCCGCCAGCGGCTTGCCGGCATAGCCCTTGAGGAGGAGCAGGCGAAACTCCCCCAGGAGCTGCGCCGGGGAGGGAAGGGTAAAGGAGGAGATCCACCCCCGCGCCGTGGCCACATACCACAGCAGGAGGATGGCCCCCACCGTTCCCCAGCTGATCAGGGAGTAGCGCACGCCCGCTGCATTCCCCCTGCGCGGGCGACCGGCCGCCGCCACCGTCACCCTCCCGCGGGGGCGGCGAGTTCCTGCAACGCCGCCTCCCGCACCTCCACGCCGATCCCCGGCCCCGCCGGGACCGGCACCGCGCCCGAGCGCGGCGTCAGCGCCTCGCCCAGCAGGGCCTCGCGCAGAGGGTCGGGGTGGGCGTCGAACTCCACCACCTGGCAGTGCGGCAGTGCCGCCGCCAGGTGCACGGCGGCCGCAAAGGCGATGGAGCTCCCCCAGCAGTGGGGGGAGATGGCCACGCCGTGCGCCGAGGCCAGGGCCGCGACGGCCACGGCCTCGGTGAGCCCGCCGCATCGCCCCAGGTCCGGCATCACCACGTCCACGGCCCGCCCTGCAATCCACGGCGCAAACCCCTGCCGCGTAGAGAGGTTTTCTCCCGCGGCGACGCGCACCGCCGTGGCCTCGCGCACCCTGCGGCAGCCTTCCAGGTCGTCGGCTGGCACCGGCTCCTCGATCCAGGAAATGCCGACGGGGGCGCACCGCTGGGCCAGGGCCACCGCGCCTTTCGCGTCGTAGGCGCCGTTGGCGTCCAGGAGGAGGTGCACCTCCGGTCCCACGTGCTCGCGGATGGCGGCGACGCGCGCGGCATCCTCCTCCACCCCCAACCCCACCTTGACCTTGATGGAGCGAAAGCCACGCGCCACGAACTGGCCGGCGACTTCCACCGCCTCGTCGAGGGGGGAGAAGTAGACGCTGGCGGCGTACGCGGGCACGTGGGCGCGGAGGGCACCGCCGAGCAGCACGACCAGCGGGACGTCCAGGGCTCTGGCGGCCAGGTCCCACAGGGCGAGGTCGATGCCGCTGAGGGCGGCCACCAGGGGCCCCGCCGGCCCCTCCTCCCTGGCCCGGGCCATGAGCGCCCGGGTGAGCGTGTTCCGGGCGAGCGGATCGGCTCCGAGGACGAGCGGAGCCAGATGGCGGACAGCGGGGACCAGGACGGACGGGGGCCCCATGCACTCCCCGTATCCGACCAGGCCGTCGTCGCACAGCAACCTGACGATCGTGGATTGGCGAACGGAGACGGGTTGCCTGCGGGCACTTCCTCCAAGCGGCCTGTCCAGGCGGGCTGCCAGGTGGAAGGCCTGGACAGCGGCGATGCGCCTCCTGCCGGGCATGCCGTCGGGCGAACCCGTGAATGAGAGAAAGGCGTTCTCAGGCGTCGATGACACCGTCGGGTCAGGCAGACTCCGCAACCTCTTCCAGGATAAAGCATTTACATGTAAAATTCTACATGTAGAAACTGCTCGCTAAGCCACCCTTATCTGCCCTCCACCTCCGGAGATGTAGCCCGCCGGGCAGGAGCAGGGACAGCTTCTTCCAGAAGGGATGCGTAGAAGGGATGCGGCAGAACGCGATGACAGGCGACAACCCGGAACCAATCCAGGGCCTCCCCCCGGTCGAAGTGCTGCCCAGTCTCAGCGACCGGGTCTACGCCGCCCTCAAGCAGTCGATTGCCGACCAGCGGCTCAAGCCTGGGAGCAAGCTCAGCGTGCCGAGGCTGGCGGCGGCGCTCGGCGTGAGCCGGACGCCGGTCAAAGAAGCCCTGGAACGGCTGGCGCAGGACGGACTGGTGACGATGCTGCCCAACCGCGGCGCCTACGTTGCCATCCTCCGCTGGGAGGACGTCAACGAGATCTACCAGATGCGGGAGATGCTGGAAGGGCTGGCCACCCGGCTGGCAGCCGCCCACATCGACGGCGAACTCCTGGCGCGGCTGCGCGACCTGCTGCAGCAGGGCGAGAGCGCCGTCCGCCGCCGGGACATCGAAGCCCACATCAGGATCGACCTGGAATTCCACAGGCTGATCCGCGCGCGGGGAGGCAATCGCCGCCTCGTCCGCGCCCTGGACAACCTCCAGGACCAGATCCGGATAGTCTTCCGCACCTCCGCCGCCATCCCCGGGAGAATGCCCAAGGCGCTGGAGGAGCACCGGCGGATCCTGGCGGCGCTGGCCGCCGCAGACCCGGAGCAGGCCGAGCGGGCGGCTCGGGACCACGTCCGTCGCATCCGGGAGGCGGTCCTGGCGCACATGCGGGCGGCGGAGAATGCGGAGAGGCCCCTGGCGGACCCCCGCTAGCTGATTCGTTGCCCCGCCCACCGGCGCGTCTCGGTCCGCAGAGGTCCGCCACGTCGAAGCGGAGTGGCAGACGTGCCGACGCCGGCTGGTGCGGGCGCGCGGAACTCCCGCCCCGGGAGGCCAGTAGAAGAACATGACGTCGCAGGCGTGGGTGGCCACGGCCATCCTGGTGAGCACCCTGGCCGCCTTTGCATGGGGCCGGGCGCGCCCGGAGGTCATCGCCATGGCTGTGGTTGTGGCCGTGGGCCTGACTGGTGTGGCCGCGCCGGCGGCGGCGTTCAGCGGGTTCAGCGACCCCACGGTCGTGACCATCGCCGCGCTCTACGTGGTCAGCGCCGGGCTGGAGCGCACAGGAGTCGCGGTCCTGGCCGCGGACTGGCTGCTGCGCGCGGCGGGACCCAGCGGGCACAGGCTCACCGCGATCCTGATGGCGCTGGGGGGGATCCTCTCCGGCTTCATGAACATCGTCGGCGCCATGGCCATGCTGCTGCCGGTGACCCTGGCGGTCTGCCGGCAGACTGGTCTCAGCCCGTCCCGCCTGCTGCTGCCGCTGGCGATCGGCGCCCGCCTGGGCGGAGCGCTGACTCTCATCGGCAAGCCCTCCAACCTCATCGTCAACTCCGTGCTGGTGCAGGCCGGAGAAGCCCCGCTATCCTTCTTCGCCTTCTTCCCGGTGGGGGTGTCGCTGCTTGCCGTGGGGATCGCCTTCATAGTGCTCGTCGGCCACCGTCTGCTCCCGGCGCGCCCCGGGGCCGCGGTCACGCCCACCGGGATCCCACGCCTGACGCTGCGGGAGGCCTACCGGCTGCCCGAGCGCCTGTTCCTGCTGCGGGTGGAGGACGGCTCTCCCCTGGCGGGCCGCTCACTGGCGGAAACCTCTCTGGGCACCACCTTCGGCATGACCATCCTCAGCATCGAGCGGGCCAGGCGGCGCATCCATGGGCCCTCCCCGGACGAACGGCTCCTGCCGGGGGACCGCCTGGTGGTGGAGGCCCGCCCCGACGACGTGGCCCGGCTCTGCGAGAACGGAGCGGTAGGGGCGGAACCGCTCCACCATGCAGAGGACGACATGCTGGAGACGGAGGACGTGGGTCTGGTCGAGGTGGTGATCGCGCCCCGCTCGGATCTGGCGGGGAGCAGCCTGCGGCAGCTGGAGTTCCGCCAGCGCTACGGGCTGACGGTGGCAGCCATCTGGCGGCAGGGGCAGCCGCGGCGCACCTGGCTGGCGGACCTGCCCCTGCAGTACGGTGACGCCCTGCTGCTGCAGGGACCGCGCGACCGTATCCGTACGCTGCGGCAGGATCCCAACTTCATCTCGCTGGATGAGCCCCTCACCCCCCGGCGGTCGCGCATGGGGCTGGCGGCGCTGGCCGTGGTCGCGCTGATCGTCCTGGGGACGTCGAGGGTCATCTCCCTCAGCCTCGCCGCCCTGCTGGCGGCGGGCATCGTCGTGCTGGGGGGATGCATCAGCGCCGAGGAGGTGTTCCAGGCCGTCGACTGGCGCACGGTGATCGTCACCGGAGGCTTGATCCCCCTGGGCATCGCGCTGCACGCGACGGGGGCGGCGACGGCAATTGCGGAGGGAATCCTTCCCCCGGGCGGCGCCGGGCCCGTGGTCGCCCTGGCGGCGGTCCTGCTGGCAGCCGTGGTCATCGGGCACTTCGTCCCTAGCGTCCCCACCACCATCGTCATGGCGCCCATCGCCCTCAGCGCGGCGGCGGCCAGCGGTGCCTCAGCGGTGCCCTTCATGATCACGGTGGCCTCGGCCACCTCGGTGACGCTGCTGACGCCCATCAGCCACCCGGCGAGCCTGATGGTCATGGGACCGGGCGGCTACCGGCTCGGCGACTACGCGCGGCTGGGGGCGCCCCTGGCGCTGCTGCTGGGGGCGACGCTGCTGGCGGTGGTCTCCCTGGTCTGGAGGGTGTAGGCTGCTCGGGCAACCGCTGCCAGAAAAAGCACAGGCCGGAAGCCAACCCGGCCTTGCCTT
>JBBIIQ010000112.1:0-6670 GCA_037446405.1 Armatimonadota bacterium
CCAGCACCCAGGCCATCAGCTTGCCGAAGGCCAGGCTGTCCACCGGCGCCCAGGGTTCGGGCTGCGCCTGCAGGATGGTGAACTCCAGGGGCAGGCGGTGGCGGTGGGAGTCGATGAAGGCGTTGACGCCGTCGCTGTACGCCTGCGCCGCCTGCACCGCCGCCGCCATGGCCGGGTCACCGGCTGCCGCCGCCCACGTGGCCTCGGCCGCGCGGCGCAGGCCGATCACGCGCATCAGGCGGTCCACCTGCAGCGTGGCCGGCCCGAAGAGCTCCGAAAGGCGGCCGGCGGCGGTGCGGCGGAAGAGCTCCATCTGCCAGAGGCGGTCCTGCGCGTGCACGTACCCCTGGGCGAAGAAGAGGTCGCGGGCGTTCTGCGCGAAGATGTGGGGGATGCCCCAGCGGTCGCGCACCACCTCCACCGGGGCGGCCAGGCCGGGGAGGGGAAGCGTCCCCCGGATCTGGGGGAAGGGACGACGCACCAGGTAGACCGCCCCGCCCCCCAGGAGCAGCACGGCCGCCAGCCCCAGCAGCAGGAACAGGCGCAGGACGCGCACACCGACCTCTTCCCTGCCGGCGCAGCGACTTCCTCCAGTTCTCGCCGCCGTGGTACTGTGAGGAAGTGGCGCACGTAGCCGCGCCCGCGCCTGTCCGTGTCCGTGCCGCGCTGCTGTCGGTTGCGGTTGGCGTAGGCCTGCTCGTCCTCAAGTTCGCCGCCTACCTGCTCACCGGCTCGGCCGCCATCCTCTCCGACGCCGCCGAGTCGGTGGTGAATGTCTTTGCCGCCAACATCGCCCTGTTCAGCCTGGTGGTGGCCTCCCGCCCGCCGGACGAGGGGCACCAGTACGGGCACGGGAAGGCGGAGTACCTGAGCAGCGCCAGCGAGGGGGTCATGATCCTCCTGGCCGGCGCCGTGGTCATGGTGAATGCGGCCCGCCGCCTGCTGCGGCCGGCGCCGCTGGCCTACCTCCCTGTGGGCGTGGGCCTGGTGGCCCTAGCGGCGCTGGTGAACTACGTGGTGGCCCGCTGGCTCCTCCGCGTCTCCCGGGAGCGCGACTCCGCGGCGCTGGAGGCCGATGCGCGGCATCTCTTCGCCGACGTGGCCACCTCCCTGGCCGTCATTCTCGGCCTGGGCGCGCAGCTCTCCACCGGGGTGCTCTGGCTGGACCCGCTGGTGGGCCTGCTAGTCGGCGCCCACGTCATCCGCATGGGCGCGCGGGTCTACCGCGCCTCCGTCTCCGGCCTGATGGACACCCGCCTGCCCGCCACCGAGGAGGCCAGGATCCGCGCCATCCTCGCCGACCACGCCGACGAGATCGTCGAGTACCACGCCCTGCGCACGCGCAAAGCGGGGCGGGACCGCTTCATCGACCTGCACCTGGTCCTGCACCGTACCCTCTCCGTGGGGCAGGCGCACGCCCTGTGCGACGACCTGGAGACGCACGTGCACCAGGCGCTGCCGCACACCGACATCACCATCCACGTGGAGCCCTGCTCCGCCGCCTGCGCCCGCTGCGCCGCGGCGCGCCCTTGACGCTGCGCCGCGGCGGCGCTTAGATTTAGCCAAGGCTAAATCTCCGGGGGCGCCCCTGGCGGCGTCCCAGCGAGGCGGTGGGCCCCATGGCATCACGTCCCCTCTCCCGGCGCGGGTTTCTGGCTGCTGCCGCAGGTCTGCTCGGCGGCGCCGGACTGCTGCCCCTGGCGGCCGCGGGGTACGCGGCGAAGCCCCCGGCGCACGGCGCCAACACCACCGTAGGGGATGTGGACGTGCGGCGGATGGGCTACGACCCCAGTGCGTTTCTCACGGCCTTCGAGCGGGGGAAGACCAGCCGCCTGCCGGACGGGCGGGTGCTGCGAGAGTTCCAGCTGGTGGCCTACGACAAGCCCATCGAGATCGCGCCCGGGGTGACCTTCCCTGCCTGGACGTTTAACGGCACAGTGCCCGGGCCGACGCTGCGTGCGCGAGAGGGGGAGCGTGTCCGGGTGAAGCTGGTGAACGCCGGCACCCATCCGCACACGGTCCACTTTCATGGCATCCACCCCGCGGCCATGGACGGCGTCCCCGGTGTGGGGGCGGGGGAGATCCCGCGGGGGAAGAGCACGGTCTACGAGTTCGACGCCGAGCCCTTCGGCCTGCACCTCTACCACTGTCACGCCCTGCCCCTGAAGCGGCACATCGCCAAGGGTCTGTACGGGGCCTTCATCATCGACCCGGCGGCGGGACGGGCGCCGGCCCGTGAGCTCGTCATGGTGATGAACGCCTTCGACACCAACTTCGACGGCGAGAACGAGGTCTACGCGGTGAACACCGTGGCCTTTCACTACGCGCGCCACCCCATCCGTGTGCGCCGCAGCGAGCTGGTGCGCATCTACCTGGTGAACATGACCGAGTTCGACCCCGTCAACTCCATCCACATCCACGGCAACTTCTTTTACGTCTACCGTACCGGGACGCGGCTGCACACTTCGGAGTACACCGACACGATCATGCTCTGCCAGGCGGAGCGGGCGGTGCTGGAGCTGCGCTTCCCCTATCCCGGCCGCTACATGTTCCACGCGCACCAGACGGAGTTCACCGAGCTGGGCTGGATGGGCTTCTTCCAGGTGAGCGACGATGGCGTCTGAACCGGCCACCGCTGCAGGAGCCGTCGCCGTGGCCCTCCGGGCCAGGGTGTGGGGCTACGCGCTGCTCCCCCTGGTGCTCCTGGGACTCTTCGTCCTCCTCTTCCTGCGCTTCGGTCCCCTGGGCGTCCTGCGCGCCGCCTTTCCTCCGGTGGAGGACCTGACCATCACCCGGGTAGCGCTGCGGCCGGGGCTGATAGAGGTCTCCCTGACCAACGGCGGGCCCGCGGCGGTGACAGTGGCCCAGGTCCTGGTGGACGACGCCTACTGGCACTTCACCATGCATCCCGGACCGACGGTCCCCCGCCTGGGGCGGGCCACCATCACCGTGCCCTATCCCTGGGTGCACGGGGAGACGCACACGATCACCCTCCTCACCAGTAGCGGCCTGACCTTCGCGCACACCGTGGAGGTGGCCACAGAATCCCCGCGCCCCACGAAGGCGTTCCTGGTGTCGTTCACCCTGCTGGGCGCGTATGTGGGCGTCGTCCCGGTGTTTGTGGGGGTGCTCTGGTTCCCGTTCCTCCGCCGCCTGGCCCGGCGCTGGGTGCACTTCTTCCTCAGCCTGACCGCGGGGCTGCTGGTCTTCCTCGGCGTGGACGCCCTGGAGGGCGCGCTGGCCTCGGCGGGGGCGGTGCCGGGTGCGTTCCAGGGAACCGCGCTGGTGGCCGTGGGCCTGCTGGGCAGCATCCTTGCCCTGCTGGTGATCGGCCGGCTGGCCGGGGGGCGTGCCGCTTCCTCGCGTCTGGTGGTCGCCTACCTGATCGCCGCCGGCATCGGGCTGCACAACCTGGGGGAGGGGCTGGCCATCGGCGCGGCCTACAACCTGGGGCAGATCGCCCTGGGCACCTTCCTGGTCATCGGCTTCATGCTGCACAACACCACCGAAGGCCTTGGCATCGTCGCCCCGGTGGCCCGCGAGGGGGCGGCCCTGCGCCACCTGCTGGCGCTGGGGATGGTGGCCGGCGCTCCGACCATCGGTGGCACCTGGATCGGCGGCTTCACCTATTCGCCCATCCTGGCCACGCTCTTCCTGGCCGTGGGCGCCGGGGCGATCTTCCAGGTGGTCGTCGAGGTGGGCCGCCTGGTGGCCGGTGAGGCGGCCCGGGAGGTGGCCACGCTAGTCAACGCCGTCGGCTTCGTCCTGGGTCTAGCCGTCATGTACCTCACCGGGCTGTTCGTAGCCCTGTAGTGGTGTCTCCCGTGACCGCGCTGAGCCAAGCCATCCAGGACTACCTCAAGGGGATCTACAAGATCCGCCAGGGACAGGGGTCCGTAACGCTGACGGCGGTGGCGCAGCGGATGGGTGTCTCCGCGGCGTCGGCGACCAACATGGTGAAACGCCTGGCCCGCCTGGGTCTGGTCGCGCACGCGCCCTATCGCACCGTGGAACTCACCGCCGCCGGAGAGAAGGCGGCGCTGGAGATCATCCGGCACCACCGGCTCCTGGAGCTCTTCCTCCGCCAGCACCTCGGCCTCGACCTGCACCAGATCCACCGCGAGGCGGAGGAGATGGAGCACTCGCTCTCCGAGGCGGTGGAGGCGCGCATCGCCGCGCTGCTGGGCGATCCCGTCGCCGACCCGCACGGGGACCCCATCCCCAGCAGAGGAGGGACGCTGCCGCAGCAGGTCCACCCTCGGCTGGAGGAGCTGCGCCCCGGCGACCGCGGCGAGGTGGCTCGGGTGAGCGACGAGGACCCGCGGCTGTTGCGCCGCCTCACCGCGCTGGGGCTCGTCCCCGGCGCACGGGTGCGCATCCTGCAGCGGCACCGCAACGGGGCGCTGGCGCTGCTCTCCGGCGGGCGGCGACGGCACGTCAGCCCCGTACTGGCCCGCGCTGTCTTCATCGCCCGCCGCTCCGCCTGAGCGCGCCTGTGCGCCCGCGGAGAGGTCCGGGCGGGCCGGCGCGTCACTGCACGTGGGGATGGGGTGTTTGACAGCGCGCCCCGGTCGTGCGTATACTGCGCGGCAAGAGTTCCGCTGCCGGGAACCACGCGCCACCGTTCCACGTTGTCATGCACAAGGCGCCATGCTGACGAGGGCAGGGGACTCGGGAATCGGGAGCGGACGAGGAGGGTGGCGAGGAGGGAGGGCGCAGGTGAGCGCCCGGAGGGAGTGTGCCTGGCGGCCCAGCGGGATGCGGCTGGGTCGCTGCGTTTTCTCCGGGCCGGCCCCAGGCAGCTATGACGCTACCGCTGACCGTGGGTGAGTATCTGGCCGCCGCGCAGACGGACCGCCGCCTGCGCCGCACCACGCACCACTACATCTCCGACATGATCGACGCCCTGGGCCCGGCGCGGGTCTTCGAGGGCGTCTACGGCATGGAGCGGCAGCTCGCTGACATCGTCGCCTACTTCAAGGCCTACTCCATGAGCATGGAACGCCGCCTGCTGCTGCTGGTGGGGCCCCAGGGGTCGGGCAAGACCATGACCGTGGACCGGCTCAAGCGGCGGCTGGAGGAGTATTCGCACACGGAGCCCGGGCTGCTCATGGCCGTGGAGGGCTGCCCCTTTCACCAGCACCCCTTCGACCTGGTGCCGCCGGCCGAGCTGGAGCGGCGCGGCTTCTACTGGCACGAGGAGGCCGTGCCCTGCCCCATCTGCGACCGCCTCATCGCCCGCTACGGCTGGGAGCACGTGCCCGTGCGGCGTATCTTCATCTCGGCGCGGGACAAGGTGGGCATCGCCAAGCACACCCCCACCGACCTGCGCCGCGAGGACATCACCAACTTCGTGGGCAACATCAACTTCGCCCTGCTGCGCGAGCGAGGCTCTACCTACGATCCCGACGCCTACGACTTCGAGGGGAAGATCATCTGGGCGAACCGGGGCATCCTGGACTGGACCGAGGTGTTCAAGAGCCGCCGCCAGCTGTTGAGCCTGCTGCTGGAGCTGATCCAGTCCAAGCGCATCGACCTGGCCAACTTCCCCTCCGTCCATGTGGACGAGGTGGTGATCGGTCACAGCAACTACCCCGAGTACAACGTCTTCCTGGCGGAAGACATCATGGAGCCCCTGCGCGGACGCATCCACAAGATCGACTTCCCCTACAACGTGGACCTGGAGGGGGAGAAGCGCATCTATGCCACCCTCATCCAGCGGGCCAACCGGGTGCGCGGCGAGGAGAAGCACGTCCCCGACGACGCCCTGGAGCTGGCGGCGCGCTACGCGCTGAAGACACGGGAGGAATCCCAGGGCCAGCGCGGCCTCTCCCCCCGCTTCTTCGAGGACGCCTTCTCCTACGCCTATACGCTGGCAGGGTCCTGTCTGGACCTGGAGGCGCTGGCGGAGGCCATCGAACGCACGTTCCAGCACCAGTCCATCAAGGACCTCAACGTCAAGGAGCTGCTGAAGCAGTTCGAGGAGGCCAAGGCGGAGCTGATCAACTCCAAGATCGACACCATCGTGGAGGAGATCGTCCCCACCCACTTCTACGACTATGGGCAGAACCTCTACCTCAACTACCTGGACGCGGCCACCCGGCACGTCAGCGGCGCGCCCCTCAGCGAGGCGGAAAAGGAGCTGGTGGACGAGGTGGAGGGGATCATGGTGCAGAAGCGGCAGATCAGCCGTCAGGGGCGCCTGGCCTTCGAGAATGTGCTGCTGGAGCGGCGGGAGGAGCTGCGCCGCATGTCCTACCGGGAGAACGACCACCTGCGCCCGGTGGTCAACGAGATCGTCTTCAACAAGATCAAGAACCTGCTGCGCCTCTACGAGAAGAGCGAGGAGCTGGACCAGAAGAGCCAGGAGCTGCTGGACGTGCTCTACCAGACGGCCGTGGGGCAGCGGGGGTACTGCCCCGTCTGCGCCCGCTCCCTCTTCAAGATCATCGGGCGGAGCTTCTAGCGATGGTGCTGCGCATCCACCGGGGGCGCATCGCCGAGCACCAGCACGATCAGCTGCTGCGGGAGTACCTGAAGGAGCACCTGCACGAGTTGATCCAGCAGCGGGAGCTCATTGTCGACGGCCGGGTGAAGACGCAGATCACCACCCTGGACCTGCCCACGCTGCGCTACGGGGAGGAGGCGGTGGTGCTGGCCCAGGGCGGGG
>JBBIIQ010000113.1:0-6639 GCA_037446405.1 Armatimonadota bacterium
GCTTGGCACATCGCGCCTGCGCCACCACCGCCTGCACCTGCGCCTTCCTCGCCCGCCCCGAGCCGGTCAGCGCCCGCTTCACCGCCGCCGCGCTCAGGGTCTCCACGGGGATGCCGGCCTGCGCCGCAGCCAGAGAGATCGCACCCCGCAGGTGGGCCAGGGACAGGGCCGTGCGCGGAAAGCTGTCGTGGGTAAAGAAGTCCTCCAGCGCCACGACCTGGGGGCGGTGCTCCCGCAGGATGGCGGAGAGGTGCCGGTGCACCTCGGCCAGGCGCGCCGCCAGCTCCGGCTGCGTGCTGCGGATGACGCCCAGCTCAACCGCCCGGCAGCCCTGGCGGTCGCCCTGGACGATGCTGTAGCCGGTGGCCCGAAGGCCGGGGTCGATGCCCAGCGCGGTGATCATCCGCACAGGTGTTCGCCGTGGTGGCGGAAGCCACCTGCCGCCTCCGGTCCGCTGGAGCGGGTTACCCGGCCTGTTGCAGGATCTCCTCTGGGATGTCGAAGTTGGCGTAGGCGCGCTGCACGTCCTCGTGGTCCTCCAGCGCCTCCATGAGCTGCAGGAGCTGCCTGGCCTCCTTCCCCTCCAGCCGGACGGTGCTGCGCGGCAGCATGGTCACATCGGCGGAGACCAGGGGGATGCCACGCGCCTGCAGAGCCTGCTTCACGCGCAGGAAGTCCTCGGGCGCGGTGATGACCTCGAAGGTCTCGTCGCTAGTGCGGACGTCCTCGGCGCCCGCCTCCAGGGCCACCAGCATCAGGTCGTCCTCGGCGACGGCGCGCTTGTCCACCTGGAGCTCGCCCTTCTGCTCGAACATCCAGGCGACCGAGCCGGCCTCCCCAAAGCGCCCACCGTGCCGGGTAAACAGCGCACGCACCTCGCTGGCGGTGCGGTTGCGGTTGTCCGTGACGGCCTCCACCAGCACGGCCACCCCGCCCGGCGCGTACCCCTCATAGGTGACCCGCTCCAGCGCCGCCCCGCCACCCTCGCCCGTCCCACGCTGGATGGCGCGCTGGATGTTCTCGTTGGGCATGCCGGCCTCGCGCGCCCGCTCAATAGCCGTGCGCAGCCGGGCGTTGCCCTCCGGGTTCCCCCCACCCTCCTTCGCCGCCACGGTGATCTCGCGGGAGAGGCGGCTGAAGAGCTTGCCCCGCACCTGGTCCATCTTCTGCTTCTTGATGCGGATGTTGTGCCACTTCGAGTGGCCGGACATGGCTCCCTCCCCCAAAGGCCTCCAACACCAGATTATAGCCCAACGGCGCGGAATGCTCCGGGAAGGAGGCGTGCCGCGCCCGGCGGCGGCGCGGCGCTTCACGCCCAGGCGCTAGGAACCTGCTTCGACGACGGTGATCGTCTTTGAGGTCGAGGCGCCCTGCGGCGCGGTGGCGGTGACGGTGATCACGTAGCGTATTCCCGGCACGGGGATAGCCGGGCGGAAGTCGAAGAGAAAGCGGCCCTGGTCGTCTGCGGGGATGAAGCTCTCCGCGATGCGCACAGCCACCGGCCCGCTGTCCGCCATGACGACGATGCGGATGGTGGCTCCCGGTGAGGCCCGGCCGGCGACGGCGAACGGCGTGCGCACCTCCGCCCCATCGGCGGGCGTCTCGATGATCAGCGCGGGCCCCGGGACCGCGGTGGCCATGCCCTCAGGAGGAGAAGCGGGCAGCGGTTCTAGCTCCGGCGGCGGCTCCGTCCCGCGGATGTAGAGCTCGTCTCCCCGCTGGACGATCTCCTCCGGCCGCGGCCAGTCCTCCGGGGGGACGCCCTGCAGCGCCGGCTTCATGAAGCTGGCCCAGATCTCCGCGGGCAGGCCGCCGCCGACCACGCGCCGCATCGGCGTGTTGTCGTCATTGCCCACCCAGACCGCCGCCACCAGGTGCGGGGTGTAGCCGATGAACCAGGCGTTGCGGTAGTCGTCGGTCGTGCCCGTCTTCCCCGCGGCGGGGCGCCCCAGGGCGGCGGCGCGCCCCGTGCCCCGGGTGATCACGCCCTTCAAGATGTCGGTCATCAGATAGGCCACCGCCGGCGGCAGGGCCACCTCGCGCTCCGGGTAGGCCTCGTACAGCACCTGGCCCTCGGCGTCCACGACCTTGCGGATGGCCACGGGGCGCACACGCACACCCAGGTTGGCCAGCACCCCGTAGGCGGACGCCATCTCCAGCGGCGTCACGTCGGCCGTGCCCAGGGCCAGGGAGAGGTGCGGCTGCAGGGGGCTGGTGATGCCCATGCGCTTCGCGTATTCCACCACCCGGTCCGCCCCCAGTTCCGCGATGGTCTTGGCGGCGGGCACGTTCACCGACTGCTCCACCGCCTGGCGCAGCCGGATCGGCCCGCGGAACTTTCCGTCGTAGTTCTTGGGCTTCCACGGCTTCGACCCGCGGATCTCGAAGACAACCGGCGTGTCCTCGAGGACCCTGTCCGCGGTGAAGCCGTTGGCCAGCGCGGTGACGTAGATAAACGGCTTGAACGCCGAGCCGGGCTGGCGGCGTGCCTGCCAGGCGCGGTTGAACTGGCTCTGGGCGAAGTCGTAGCCCCCGATCATCGCCTTGATATAGCCGGTGCGCGGGTCGATGGCCACCAGCGCCCCCTGGGAGAGACGGAGGTTGCGCTCTTGGCCCCGCTCGATCCCCCGGCGGATGGCCTTCTCCGCCAGCGCCTGCAGGCGGACGTCCAGTGTCGTGTAGACCTCCAGGCCGCCGCGGTAGACCAGGTCCTCGCCGAAGCGCTCCAACAACTGCGGCAGGATGAAGGAGACGAAGTACGGCGCGCGGATGCCCACCAGGCCGGCGCTGGGGGGCTTCAGCGTGATCGGCTGGTTCCTGGCCGCCGCCGCCTGCGCCGGGGTGATCATGCCCAGGGCGACCATCCGCTCCAGCACCAGCGCCTGCCGCGCCCTGGCCAGCGCCATGTTCCGGTAGGGGGTGTAGACGGACGGCGCCCGGATGATCCCCGCGAGCATCGCCCCTTCGGCCAGGGTCAGCTCCGCAGCCGGCTTGCCGAAGTAGACCCGCGCGGCCATCTCGATCCCGTAGGCCCCCTGGCCGAAGTAGTACTCGTTCAGGTAGCGCTCGAGGATCTCGTCTTTGGTCAGCCGCCGCTCGATCTCCAGAGCCAGGGCGATCTCGGTCAGCTTCCGGCTGACCGCGCGCTCCCGGCTGAGGAAGAGCAGGCGGGCCAGCTGCTGGGTAATGGTGCTGCCCCCCTCCACCAGCTCCCCTGACTGCAGGTTGTGCCACATGGCCCGTGCGATGCCGATGAAGTCCACGCCGCGGTGCTGGTAGAAGCGGGCGTCCTCAATGGCCAGCACCGCCTGGCGGACGTGCAGGGGAATCTGCTGCAGCGCCACGGTGGCCCGGTTCTCACGAAAGAGGCTGGCCACCAGTTCCCCGTTGGCCGCGTAGATGCGGGTGGCCCGGCTGGGCGGGTTGTAGACGCGGGTGACATCGGGCAGGTCGCGGCGGGCCACGGCCACCACCACGCCGGCGCTCACCCCCAGCGCGACGAAGGCGGCCAGGATCAGGACGACCAGCGCGGTCACCAGCGGGGAGAAGCGCGAGCGCCGGGGGGCACGACGGATGGGGGAGCCGCTGCCGCGGTGCTGCGAGGATCGGGTCGGACGCGCGGTCATAGCGTGGTTTCTTTATACCGCAAACGGCGTGGCGCTGCCAGCAGCCGCCCAGGGCTCCGTCGCGGCAGGGACGGCGCGGCGGTAAGGGCGGCGCGGCGGCAGGGGCGGCGCCGGGATCTCCCGAAGAGGGCGGGCCGACAGGGAGGATAACTCATCCCCCGGGTGGTGCGCAGAGCCATGGCGCGTGTGACCGTCTTCTGCGGGTCGAATCGCGGGTCCCGGCCGGAGTACGTGCAGGCCGCCAGGGACCTGGCCCTGGCGCTGGTGGCCCGGGGCATCGGAGTCGTCTACGGCGGGTCGAGCCTGGGGTTGATGGGAGAGCTGGCGCGCGCCGCCCTCGCCGCCGGCGGAGAGGTGGTCGGGGTCATCCCCCGCCTGCTGATCGCGCGCGAGGTGCCGCTGACCGGCCTGGCCGACCTCCGGGTCGTGGGATCGATGCAGGAGCGCAAAGCCGTCATGGCCGACCTGGCCGACGCCTTCATCGCCCTGCCGGGGGGAATCGGCACGCTCGACGAGTTCTTCGAGATGGTGTCCTGGACACAACTGGGGCTGCAGCGCAAACCCTGTGGCCTGCTCAACGTCTCGGGGTACTACGACCGCCTGGTCGCCTTCCTGGACCACGCCGTGCAGGAGGGCTTCATCCGGCCGGAGCACCGACCGCTGATCCACGTGGGCGACCGGCCGGAGGAGCTGCTGCAGCGCCTGGGGATCAGCTGAGCTGCCGCGATGAGAGCCAGGTGCCGAGAACCAGTGCCAGCAGCCCGGGGAGGATGAAGACGGCCACAACAGAGAGGACCTGGCCGCTGACCAGTGGGGAACCCGTGGGCTGAATGGCCTCGCGGGCCCGGCTCAGGGCGGCGATGGTGCGCCAGAGGATCCACAGCCCCAGAGCAAGCCAGGCTGCGCCGATGAGCTTCAGCAGCGTCACCACCCTCGCCCTCCGCACGGCCAGCGGGCGCTCGCGGCGCTCACGCCACCTCCATCGTCATCCGCCACTCCCTGGCCTGTCCAGGGGCAAGGACGGGGGCGCGGCCGGCGGCGTGGGCCGCCTCCAGGCTGTCCTCCGGCGCGGCGGACGGCTCAACGGCCAGGCAGCAGCGGCCGCCGGGGTTGGTTTCGTCCTCGTGGGAGATCCAGATGCCCAGGTAGGGGAGCGCCCGTACGTCCCAGTGGAGGCGCACGTCGCCGCGCTCCTGCCTGAGGGTCGCCTCCCCCCGGGACAGCGGCCCGACGTACGCCTTGGCGACACACCCCCGCAGGGTCAGGCCGGGCGCTCGCAGATCCGCGCCCGCGCCGCCCGCAATGGGGCCACTGGTCCCGGGCCACTCCAGGCGCGTCCCGGGGGTCAGGGGAAACGCCGGGTGCAGGGCCCACTGGTAGGGAAACTCTTCGCGTCCCAGGTTCTCCAGGCGCGTGTGTAGGGCAAGCGTGCTCCCGGTGAGGTGCAGATCCATGCTCAGGCGGTAGGGCCAGCACCGGCCGGCGACGCGCAGCCGCGCGCCCTCCGGGAGGGCCTCTACCTCCCAGGGCAGCGCCCACACCTCGCCGTGGTCGGGCACCTCTACGCCGCACCCCGATGGGTGCACCAGGGTGCACGGGGCGATGGAGGGAAAGCAGATGTCGATCCCGCTGGCCCCGTAGTCCCGGTAGCGGTCGCCGTAGGCGGCGGCGCGGATGGCGATGTGCGGATTGCGCCAGAGAACCTCGCGCCCGTCGACGACCAGGGAGGCGATCTTCGCCCCTGCGGTGGGGAGCACCACCGTCCGCCCCCGCTCCGAGGTCAAGACCAGCGCCGGAAGCCCTCCCCAGCCCGCGGGCCACTCGACCTTCACGTCACCTCGTCAGCCCCCGGGCCACGGGCGGCAACCCGTGGCGCCGCCGGACGTCATTGATCGTCTCCAAGATCCCTCGTTCCACCGGGTAGTCCGGCCGAAAGCCAATCTCGGCTTGCAGCGCCGAATCATCGAGTTCCCAGGCGATGCCGAATGTCCCCGGGACGTACTCGATCTGTGCCTCGGGGAGGAGCTGCATGATGTAGCGGCCCACCTCGCGGATGGGCCGCACGTCGAAGCGCGTGTTGAACACCAGCGTCCGTACGCTCAACGTGCAGGCACTGCTCGATCAGCCTGGCCACGTCCTCCACGTACTGCCAGTCGATGACATCGTCGCCAAACGGCACTCGGGCGGGTTGACCCAGGGCAGGGCGCAACAGCAGCTCATTGACGAAGGCGCTGGCACCGCGCACGCGGCCCGGCCCGTAGACGAGGGTGAACCGCAGCCCAAGAGCGTCCACGCCCCACATCTTGACGTAGTGCCTGGCGAGGAACTCGTTGAAGGACTTGGTCGCGCCGTAGACTGACGTGGGGTGGTGTGCAGCATCGTTGGGCAACGGGAGGTGCGGATGCGATGTCCGGTCGCCGAATACCACTACAGAGCTCGCCCAAACCACCTTCTTCAGGTCCCAGAGGCGCGCAGCCTCCAACACTGCCAGGTGGCTGCCGACGTTCACCTGCACGGCCTGCGGGGGGTTGAGGTCACAGGCCGGGTGGAGGAGCGAGGCCAGGTGCGCGACGCGGTCGATCCGGTGACTGCGGATGGCCTCGCCGAGATCCCGCAGGCTCTCCGCACGGCCGGGAACCACGATGACGCCGGCCAGCTCCTCAGCGGTGAGGATGTCCTGGAGGACGTTGGAGGGGGAGGGATCGAGGAGCACCACGCTCCGCCCGGCCCGCACGAGCCTGCGCGCCAGGTGTGCGCCGATGAAGCCGGTCCCCCCGGTAATGAGCACATTCACAGGGACGACACCTCCTGCGGGGCGGCGTCGCCATGCTCACCCAACCTGCCTGGGGATCGCCCTGCGCAGGCGTCCCAGCGCGGGAACCAGCACGATGAGCAGGGTCACCAGGAGCAGCGCCACCGTCAGCGGCCTGGTGAAGACCACCCACAAGTCGCGCTGGTACAGGAGCAGGGTTTGCCGGAAGTACACCTCCAGCAGCGGCCCCAGGACGAAGCC
>JBBIIQ010000114.1:0-6224 GCA_037446405.1 Armatimonadota bacterium
CGTCCAGCACCGCCGGGTCGTCGCTGCACAGGACCAGCGCCAGCCCGGCGGCGTCCGCCTCCCGCGCGGCGGCGACAAACGGCTCGGCGCCGTTGGCGTCCTCCAGGGCCACCGCCTCCACCCGCAGCACCTGCCCCACCCGCTCGAACTGCAGCGCCGCCACCTGCTGCAGCTCCGCCCGCAGCTCCTCCGGCGGCCGGTCTGCCCGCAGGCGCACGGCGATGGCCGGCGGGTGGTAGAAGGTCTCCTCGTGACGGAAGAGCACGGTCTCCCTCCCCAGCTCGATCCGCCGCCCGGCGGGGCCAAAGGCGACCAGGCGGATGGGCGGCGCCGCGGCGCCGGCCAGGGTGGCCTTGGCATCGTCGCTGGCGTAGGGGCAGGCGTCGATGGCTGCCTTCTTCGTGGCCAGCTGCATGGCGAAGGCCAGGCACGTGGGGAAGCCACACTCCCCGCAGTTGGTCTTGGGCAGGAGCTTGTAGATGTCCAGCGCGGTCAGCGGCATGTCTTCACCCCACAAATTCGCCCGGCGAATTTGCGGCGACCCCGAACTCTGGCCCGGTCGGCATCCAGGGTCCCCCAGTCACAGCAGTGCGGGCATGGCCAGCGCCGGATGCCCCACGCGCTCCAGGTGGGCCCGCAGTTCCTCGACGGTGGTGGCCACGGTCTCGTCGGCGATCTTGTCCACCAGCGTCTCGTCACCCAGCTCCCGCGCCCGCGCCAGCAGCCGGTCCCGCAGCGCCTCCTTCAGTTCCCTGGGCATCCACACCAGGCGGGGGAGCCCGCCGTCGGCGGGGATGAACTTCCGGCTGGTCAGGTAGAGGCGGCCCACCCCCAGGAACCCGGGGGTCTGCACGCCGCCGCCGACCATCCCCGCCAGGGTGCTGAAGGTCATGCCCACCGGGGTCATCCCCGTGTACTCGCGGTTGACCACCATCACCCCGTTCACCTCGGGGACGAGGGCCATGATGCACTCGAAGCAGCCGCAGGAGGTCATGGGGAACTGGATCATGGAGTAGAGGCTGACCTGCTCCACGGTCTTGTTGGACTTGGCATAGACGAACTGGTTGATGCTCTCGTACATCCCCAGGACAGGGTCGAGGCAGGTGCCCTTCTCCACCGGCTGGTTGGGCCCGGCGGGGTTGATCTCGTAGGAGGCCTTGCCGTCCAGCCAGTTGTAGGCGCCGCACAGCCCCAGCCGCTCCGGCGTGATGATGCAGACGTGGTTGGGCGCATAGGACTGGCAGAGGGTGCAGGAGTAGAAGACATCCACCGTCTCGTCGGTCATGCCGGCGACGCGGGCGTCCCGCTCGTCCCACACCGTGCGCGCCTCCTCCAGGATGCGCAGGATCGCCTCCGGCTCGGAGTAGATGGTGACCTGCACCTTGTCCACCAGCGCCGGGTACTCTTCGTGGTACTTGGCGTGGAGGATGTCCCCGAAGTGGCGGAGGCGGAAGCCCGCCTTGAAGGTGTCCTGGCTGATGCGGATCCAGGGGATGTCCCGCTGCCCGATGTGCATGACGCCCATGGCCCCGTTGATGAAGCGGTGGATCTGGCGCTCCAGGATCGGCTCGAAGTCCTTCTGCAGCTTGCGCCCCGCCACCTCAACGAGAATGCCCAGGGGCATGGCCCCACCCACCTCGGCGGTGTCGATGTCCGGCCCGACGACCTCGATGCGCCCGTCCTCCACCTCGGACATCTCCCGCCCGCGGAGGTACTCGAAGGCCGGGGCCAGCTGCCGCCCGAACTCCACGTGCAGCTGCTCCTTGCGTACGCGCTCCCCTTCGAAGGCGGCGCTGTAGGGGACGGGGATGGGCACCTTGGTGATCTTCAGCTTCAGCCCCCGCACCTCGATGGCCTTGGGCACCAGCTGGTCGTGCGGCACGTTGCTCACCACGTGCTCGTAGGTGCAGATGCCGCTGGGCAGGATCTGGGGGATGGCGGTGTCGGCGATAACGGGGAAGCCGAAGTTGATGGCCCCCGCCGCGGTGGCGTATTTCTCCTCGTCCACCTCCCCCAGGGCCAGGACAAAGGCATGGACGCGGGCCTTGTTGTACAGGAGGATCTCCCGCGCCTTGAGCAGGTCGCCCGGGGCGATGCCGCCGAACGTCATCGCCGAGCGGGCAGCGAAGTTGAGGGCATGGACGGTGGCGCTGGTGTCCTTGCCGTAGGGCACCAGGTAGGTGTCCCAGCTCATCTCCACGCCGGCGGCGGCCAGCTGCTCCGCCATGCTGGCGCCGTTGGTGTGGCTGGAGAGGAAGACCAGGATGTTGCGCTCCTGCAACTCGCGGGCCAGGCGCACCGCAGCCTCCACGGTGGGCATGGCCCCCACGCAGGCGGCGAACCCGGGCATGCGCCCGTCCACCAGCTTGATGCCCTGCGTGCGCAGGATGGCGTCGTCGGTGAAGCCCAGCCAGATGCCGCCCGGCGGCCCCTCCGTGGCGTACCTGATCGCCTCGATGATTTCCTGGGCGATCAGCGTGGCCACTCCCGCATCCAGGGCGTCGCCCAGGTAGGGCAGCCACAGCCGGTCGGTGGGGACCGGCGGCAGCAGGGAGCGGGCGATGCGCAGCGGCTCCCGCGCCTCCTCCAGCGTCTTCACCTTGATCCCGGTGAGCGCGTAGATGAGCGGCAGGTAGAAGGCGGTGTTGGGGAACTCCAGCCGCATGCCGCCCCCGTGGGCGTCCATGGCGACGGCCAGCCTGCTCTCCGCCTCACCGACGTACCTGTGCGCCCCCTTGATGGCAGCGGTGGCGATGATCCGTGACATCGCATCCCTCCTGCGGCCGGCTGGGGGCTACGCCCCCACCGGCACAGCCTCGTACATCATCGGCCGCAGCTTCAGCGCCTGGCGCTTGCGGTCCAGGTGCGTCACGATGAGCTGCGCCGCCCTGGCCGGGTCGGACTCGAAGGCGAACTTCCCGCCCACCAGCTCCTCCAGCTCCTCGGTGACGAAGCGGGTCAGGGCCTCGCTGCCCAGGATGTTGAAGGGGGAGCCCAGGACGGTGAAGATCCCCGAGGCGACGGCGTAGAAGCCGATGGCGATGGCCTTCTCCGACCACCACCCCGGCGCGGCCGCGGCCACCGGCAGCTCGTCGAAGGAGCGGCCGATGCCGCCCTCCCTGACCATCTCCATGCAGGCGGTGAGGATGCGGCTGTTGTCCACACACGATCCGGTGTGCAGCACGGGGGGGATGCCGGTGGCCTCGCAGATCTCCTGCAGCCCCCGTCCGGCATGGCGGAAGGCCGCCTCCGGCTGCAGCAGCCCGGCTTTGCCGCAGGCGATGGCCGAGCAGCCGGTCTGCACCACCAGGACGTCGCGCGCCAGCAGCTCGGTGACCAGGTCCAGATGTCCCTGGTCCTGCACGTGCTTGGGGGAGTCGCAGCCCACCACGCCCACCACGCCGCGGATGCGCCCGGCGATGATGCCGTCGTTCAAGGGGCGCCAGCCGCCGCGGTAGCGTCCGCCCAGGATGTGGGTGATGGACTCGGTGGTGAAGCCGGCGACCACGTCCATCTTGTGGTCGGGGATGGCCACGCGGCTGTGATCACGGCGGGCGTAGTTAGCCACGGCACGGGCGACGATCTGGCGGGCCACCTCCGGGGCGCGGTCCTCGGAGAGCTCGATGTGCACCATGCCGGGGAAGTGCGCCTGGCGTGAGGTGGCGATGAGCTCGGTGTGGAAGCAGGAGGCCGCGTCCACCAGCCCGGGCATGATGCACTGCACGTCCACCAGGAAGGCCTCCACGGCGCCGGTGACCAGCGCCAGCTCCTGCTGCAGGAAGTTGCCGGCCAGGGGGATCCCATGGCGCATGAGGATCTCGTTGGCCGTACAGCAGATGCCGGCCACGTTGATCCCGGTGGCCCCCACCGCCCTGGCCTGTGCCAGCAGCTCTGGGTCGGCGGCGGCGTCGGCCACGGCCTCGGCCAGTTGCGGCTCGTGCCCGTGCACCAGGATGTTCACCTGGTCGGCCCGCAGCACGCCCAGGTTCATCTGGGCGCGCAGCGGCCTGGGGGTGCCGAAGAGCACGTCCTGCAGGTCTGTGGCGATCATCGAGCCTCCCCAGCCGTCGGCCAGGGCGCTACGCATCCCCGCCAGGACGATGCTGCGGTAGTCGTTGTCCACCCCCATGTTGGTGCGGTGCATCACCTCCACGACCTCGCGGTCGACCCCCCGGGGGGTGATGCCCAGGCGCTGCCAGATCTCCTGCTGCCGGGCCGGGGCGCGGCGGACGAACGCCACCGGCCCCTCCTGCTGGCCGAACTGGGCCAGGCAGGCTAGGGCCACGTCCTGGGCGACCTCGTTTGTGGGGCGGCCGTCCTGGGCCACCCCCAGCTCCGTCGCCAGCGCGCGCAGCTTCCGCTCGTCCTTGACTCCGTATCCGGGGGCCTGGCCGCGGGCTGCCAGCAGCAGCAGGTGGGCCACCCCCCGCCCGTGGTCGGAGTGGGCGGCCGAACCCGCCGCCATGTCCCGCGCCAGACGGCGCGCAGCCACAGTGTCGATGCCGGCGCCGCAGACGCCAACCTGCGGCCGCTTGCTTCCGGGCAGGCCCAGGTTGCACGGCCCGAGGTGGCAGATGGTGCAGCAGATCCCCAGCTCGCCCACCCTGCACTGGGAGCCCAGGGCGGCGTAGCGGTCCCAGATGATGGGAATGCGTTGGGCCCTGGCGCGTTCGCGGAGCTCGAGGCTTGCGGGGTCGGTCCGCACTGGCCGCTGCCCCTCCTGGTTCATACGGTCACCCTCCGTTCGCGTCGTGTTTGCAGGGCGTCCACCAGCCGCGCGGTCGCCGCCTGCACCGCCGCGTCAGCTCCGGCCGCCCGCTCCCCCACCCGCTCCGCCCGGGCGAGGGCGTCGCTGTAGGGGATGGCCGCGATCAACTCGCCGCCCTGCAGGCTGGAGGCGATCCACCTCTCCTCCTCCGGTCCGCGGACCTTGTTGGCTACGGCGAAGGTGCGGGGCACGCCGATCTCCCCGGCCAGGCGTCTGATGCGGGCCGCCGTCTCCAGGCTGGCCCGGCTGGCGTCGACCACCGCCAGCAGCGCGTCGGCGGCCTGAGCGCTGCGCCGCCCCAGATGTTCCAGGCCGGCCTCCAGGTCGACGACCACGGCCTCGTCGCGTTCCAGGACCACATGGTCCAGCAGACGGCGCAGCAGGACGTTCTGTGGGCAGGCGCACCCGGCGCCGCCGCGGCTGATGGCCCCGGCGACGATGAGCTGGACCCCCCCATGGGTGGCGGCAACGCGCTCTACCAGGTCGTCGACGCGGGGATTGAGGCGGATCAGGCCGCCAGAACCGCCGATACGTTCCTCGATCTCGGTGCGCAGGTCCAGCAGCGCGGTGGAAGGCGGGGTGGGGAAGCCCAGCAGGGCGGCCAGGGTGGGATTGGGGTCGGCATCGATGGCCGTGACGCGGAACCCCCGTGCCGCCAGTTCAGAGGCCAGGAGGGCGGCAACCGTCGTCTTGCCGACGCCGCCCTTGCCGGAGACCGCCAGCTTCATTCACGGCACCACGCGCCGGTGCGCCCGCCTGAGGGGTGCAATCCGCCGCGAGCGCATGCCCGCGGGGCTGCGCCGCGCGGCGATTCCCAGGGCATTATCCGGGGTGGGAGCGCTGCGAGGTATCGAACGAGTGGCCGATTTGTATCGGGCGAGGAATCGAGGCGGGGATCAGCTCAAGGGACCAGAGGAAAAGGGGAGCCGGGGCCCGGCAGAGGGCCCTGCGGCGCCCTCAAGAAGGCCGCTTCTGGTCAGGGGAGCCGGAAGACGCCGCGTCCTCCGGCTTTGCGGTCTCGGTGCGGTCACGGGCGGCCCGTCCGAACGCTGACCCGCAAGGCCGTCCGCTCGGGCCGATAACCTACATGCGGGCGCTGTCAGGCTGTATGATGGGGAGGCGAGGGCGTGAGTGCGGAGTCTCTGGAGATTCGTATGGCGCGGCTCGAGGGGGCTTACGAGCAGATCGAGAGGCGCCTCTCCACTCTGGAAGCCGGCCTACGCGACCTGCGCCGCGAGATGGTCGCCGAATTCGCCGGCGTGCGCGGAGAGATCACGGAGCTGCGGAGTGAGATGCGTCAGCAGTTCTCCTGGGTGGTCGGGCTGATCATCGCCACCATCCTGATTCCCATCGCCTTGCGCTTCCTTCCCCCGTAGGGAGTCGGTCCCGCAGGGACTCCACCTAGACAAGATGGAAGGACCGGACTCTCGGCTCGCGGCGTCGTAGATTACGCTGT
>JBBIIQ010000115.1:0-6224 GCA_037446405.1 Armatimonadota bacterium
CCATACGACGCTCGAGGTCGCGTCGGGGGGTCTGCTCGGCGCGCTCGTCACGCTCGCGGTCTTCCAGGGGTTCTCGACGTGACGGACGCCGAGCTCATCGCCGCCGCCGACGCGATCGCGTCGCGCGCGTACGCGCCGTACTCGCGCTACCCCGTGGGCGCTGCCGTGCTGGCGGCGGACGGGACGGTGTTCACCGGGGCCAACGTTGAGAACGCCTCCTACGGGCTGTCCGTCTGCGCGGAGCGCGTCGCCATCTTCACCGCCGCCGCCGCGGGCCGCCGCCGCCTGCGGGCGGTGGCCGTGGTCACCGGGAGCTCTCAGCCCGCTGCGCCCTGTGGGGCCTGCCGCCAGGTGATGGCGGAGTTCGGGGTGCAGACCGTCTACCTGGCCGGCCCCCGGGGGCCCTACCGCGAGCGGCGCTTCGCCGACATGCTGCCCCAGGCCTTCACCGCGGAGGCCCTGCGCTAGCTGTCGCCGGCACCCCACCGCTCAGGCTTCGTGGCGCTGGCGGGGCGTCCCAATGTGGGGAAGTCCACGCTGCTGAACCGTCTGGTCGGGGCCAGGGTGGCGGCCACCTCGCCCGTGCCGCAGACGACGCGCACCGTCGTCCGCGGCATCCTCACCCGGCCCGACGCCCAGGTTGTCTTCCTGGACACCCCGGGAATCCACGCACCGCGCCACCGCCTGGGGGAGTTCATGGTGGAGGGGGCGCGCCGGGCCCTGCGCCAGGTGGATGTGGTCGGGTGGATGGTGGACGCCGCCGCGGGGATCGACCGGGAGGACCATCTCGTGGCCGCCGCGCTGCAGCCGCTGCGCACCCCCGTGGCGCTGATCGTGAACAAGGTGGACGCCGCCACGCCCGCACAGGTGGAGGCCGCCGCCGCGGAGGCGGCGGCGCTGCTGCCGCCGGTGGCCACCTACCGGATCTCCGCGGAGACCGGTGCCGGAGTGGCGGACCTCGTCGACGGCCTGGTGGTCCGGCTGCCCGAGGGGCCGCGCTACTACCCCGAGGAGATGCTCACGGACCAGCCGGAGCAGTTCCTGGTGCGGGAGCTGATCCGCGAGCAGGTCATCCGCCATACTCGGCAGGAGGTGCCGCACGCCGTGGCGGTGGCGGTGGAGGAGTTCGTGGAGCGGCCCGACGGTACCGTCTACGTCCGCGCCACCATCCACGTGGAGAAACCCTCACAGAAGAAGATCCTCATCGGCGCCGCCGGGGGGAGGGTGAAGGCGCTGGGCACCGCGGCGCGGGTGCAGGCGGAGGCGCTGCTGGGGCGCAAGGTCTACCTGGACCTCTGGGTGGCGGTGACCCCCGACTGGCGGGAGAAGCCCGCCCTGATCCACGGCTTCTACCCGGAGTGACAGGGCGGCCGGCCCGAAGGGAGAGAGGGCCGGCCGCGCAGTTTCTTGACACCCCCCCGCGCCCTCAGTATGGTCGACTGGAGAGTTGACGTGGACATGATTGTGATCGCCGACGACACCGGGTGGACGGACCATGCTGGCCGCGGTGCTGCCGTTCAGCCGACTTCTGGGGCGGCGGGTGCAGGACGCCAGCGGCTTCGTGCTGGGGCGTCTGGCCGACCTGGCGGTGGAGGTGCACCCCACCTGGCCGCGCGTCGTCGGCATCCTGCTTGACGTTGACCGACCCCGCGTCGCCCTGATCCCCTGGAGCGCGGTGCGCCAGGTCGACCCCGTCGTCATCCTGAACACCGCCCGCGCCGCCCTCACCCCCCGGCCCCTCCAGCCCGACGAGGTCCTCCTGCGGGAGGCCCTGCTGGACAAGCAGGTTGTGGACACCCAGGGAGTACGCCTGGTCAAGGTCAACGACCTGCTGCTCTCCCGGTCCAACGGCGACCTGGTGCTGTCCGGCGTCGATGTCGGCGCCGCCGGGCTGCTCCGCCGGCTCGGAGCGGAAGGCGCGGCGCGCTGGCTCCTGGCGCGCCTGGGGCGGACGCTGCCGGAGCAGGCCCTGCCCTGGACCGTCGTCGCCGCCCTGGGCGGGCCGGTGACCCCGCTGAAGCTCCGCCTCTCCAGGGAGCGGCTGCAGGCCATCCACCCCGCCGACCTGGCGGAGCTGCTCGAGGAGATGGACCGCGACGAGCGCGTGGAGGTGATGCACGCCCTTAGCGAGGAGGACGCCGCGGACGTCCTGGAGGCGGCGGAGACGGAGGTGCAGACGCACATCCTGCGCAGCCTGCCGGCGGAGCGGGCCTCGGACATCCTGGAGGAGATGGAGGCGGACGAGGCGGCGGACGTGCTGGGGGAGCTGCCGGCGGAGACGGCCAGCGACCTGATCGCGCGCATGGAACCGGAAGCCAAGGCCGAGGTCTCCCGCCTGCTGGAGTACCCGCCGGCTTCGGCGGCGGGGCGGATGAATCCCGACGTCATCGCCATCCCCGCCACGTTCACCGCGGAGCAGACCATCGCCCGCCTGCGGGAGCTGGCCCCCGACGCGGAGACCATCTACTACCTCTACGTCGTCGACGAGGGTGGCCGCCTGGTCGGCGTCCTCTCCCTGCGCCGCCTGCTCATCGCCGACCCGCAGACCCCGGTGACGGCGCTGATCGCCCCCGAGGTGATCGCCGTGCGCGCCGAGGAGAGCGACGAGGCGGCCGCCGCGCTGCTGATGAAGTACGACCTGCTGGCGGTGCCGGTGGTGGACGCCGCGGACCGGCTGCTGGGGATCGTCGCCGTCGACGACGTGATGGACCTCCTGGCCGAACGCCTGGGGGGGCGTCTGCCTCGCCGGCTCGAGCGCATCCGCCGGGTGCGGCGGGGGTAGGAGGGCGTGCGCGGGCTGCGCGGCCGCTGGCACCGGGTGACGCTCTTCTTTGCCGTCGCCGGCCCGGGGATTATCACGGCGGCCGTGGACAACGACGCCAACGGCGTAGCCACCTACGCCACGGCCGGCGCCCACTTCGAGTACGCCCTCCTCTGGACGCTGCCCCTGGCCGCGGTGGCCCTGATCGTGGTCCAGGAGATGGCCGCGCGCATGGGCGCGGTGACGGGGATGGGTCTTGCCGACCTGCTGCGCGAGCAGCTGGGGGTTCGCCTCACCGCCGGGGTGATGGCCGTCCTCCTGCTGGCCAACTGGGCGAACACCATCGGCGACTTCGCCGGGGTGGCGGGGAGCCTGGAGATCTTCCGCGTCCCCAGGCTGCTCGGGGTCCCGCTGGTGGCGGCGCTGGTGGCGGTGCTGGTGCTGCGGGGCGGCTACCGGCTCGTGGAGCGGATCTTCCTGGGGGCCTCCGCCCTCTACGTGCTCTACGCCATCTCCGCTGTCCTGGCCCGGCCGCAGTGGGATGCGGTCCTGCGGGCGGCGGTGCTGCCGACCTGGCGGCCGGGGTCGGAGTACCTCGTCCTGGTCATCGCCCTGGTGGGGACCACCATCGCGCCGTGGATGCAGTTCTACCACCAGGCGGCGGTGGTGGACAAGGGGCTGGTGGCCGGCGACGTGCGCTACGAGCGTGTGGACACGATCCTGGGGGGCCTGGTCACGGTGCTGGTGGCCGGCTCGATCATCGTGGCCACGGCGGCCACCCTCTTCCCCCACGGCATCCGCGTGGAGACGGCGGAGGACGCGGCGCGAGCGCTGGCGCCGCTGGCCGGGCGGTACGCCTCGCTGCTGTTCGCCGTGGGGCTGCTCAACGCCGCCGTCTTCTCCGTGGCCATCATCCCCCTCTCCACGGCCTACGCCATCTGCGAGGCCTTCGGCTGGGAGGCCGGGCTGGACCGGCCCCTGGCGCAGGCTCCGGTGTTCTACGGCCTCTTCCTGGCCGTCCTGGCAGCGAGCGCCCTGGTCATCCTCTGGCCGGGCCTGCCGCTTATTCCGGTGATGGTGGCCTCGCAGGCCCTCAACGGGATCCTCCTCCCGGTGGTGCTGGTGATCATGCTGCGCCTGGTCAACGACGACCGGCTGATGGGGGAGCACACCAACGGCCTGGCGGCCAACACCGTCGCCTGGGCCACGACGGTGGTCCTGGTTGGCCTGAGCCTGGCGTTGCTGCTGGCGACCGCGCTGTAGGGGGAGGGAGGATGCCGGTCTACAAGACGGAAGCCGTGGTCCTGCGGCACCGCCCCCTGGGTGAGGCGGACCGCGTGCTCACCCTCTTCACCCGCGAGTACGGCAGGCTCCCGGTGGTGGCGCGCGGGGTGCGCAAGCCCAGCAGCAAGCGCAGCGGCGCCCTGGAACCCTTCTCCCACGTGCGCCTCCTCCTGGCCAGGGGGCGGGGGGCCCTCGACGTCCTGGCCCAGGTGGAGGTGATCGAGGGGACCGGCCCGCTGCGGGCGGACCTGCGGCGCTTCGGCCAGGCGGCGCTGCTGGCGGAGCTGGTGGAGGCGGCCACCCCCGAGCGGGAGCCGCAGCCCGAGCTCTTTCGCCTCCTGGTGGAGGCGCTGCGGCTGCTGCGCCAGCCGGAGGAGACCCCGGCGGCTCTGTGGTTTGCCCTGCACCTGATCTCCCTGGCGGGATTTCAGCCCGCCCTGCAGCGCTGCGCCGTGGGGGGAGAGGAGACCGGCAGCGCGCCCGCGTGGAGCCACCCGCTGGGGGGCCTCGTCTGCGGCCGCCACGCGGCGCGCGATCCGGAGGCGGTGCGCCTGCGTCCGGAGCAGGTGCGCGTGCTGCGGGCCCTGCTGGGGGCGAAGGCGGCGGAGGTGGGGAAGATCAGCGTCGCTCCGGGCGACGGGGGACTGCTGCTGGAGCTGGTGCGCCGCTACGCGGAGCACCGTCTGGAGGTGCGGCTGCGCAGCCCCGGGGTCCTGGAGCGGCTACGCTGATGGCGGGCACTGCCACCGCCGGGCGGCGATGGTATAGTACTCCCTGGAGGTGTGCGCATGGAGATCGACCTGGAGCGGGCCAAGCGCGCGGTGGTCGAGCTGGGCACGGCCCTGGACGAGGCGCGGCAGGTGGTGCGGCCGGGAGCGCCCGGACAGATCCGGGTGAAGACCGAGGGCAAGGTCATCGAGCTCCCGACCTCCTGGGCCCTGGCCGGCATGGCCGTCTTCGCCCTGGCCACCCTGCTGTCGACGCTGCCGGTCCCCATTCCGCGGCGGCCACGCGAGGAGGAGCCTCTGGGCATCGGCTAGGAGCCGCGGGCGGCCGCCTCTGCGCGGCGGCGCGGGCCGGGCGACTCCAGCCCCTCTGCGCCGGCCGCCTGCGGGCGGTCCTTCCGCCCGGTGGTGTGCGCAGCCTCTCTTCCCAGCCGCAACCGATGAGCATGCCGACCCGCAGCGACACGCTGGACCGCATCGCCACCCTGGCCAAGCGGCGGGGCTTCGTCTACCCATCGGCGGAGATCTACGGCCCGCCGGGGGCGATCTACGACTTCGGGCCGCTGGGGGTGCTGCTGCGCAACAACATCCGCCGCGAATGGTGGCGCCGCTTCGTGCAGGAGCGGGAGGACGTGGTGGGCATCGAGAGCGCCATCATCACCAAACGCCAGGTGCTGCAGGCCTCCGGGCACGAGGCGTCCTTCACCGACCCGCTGGTGGAGTGCCGCATCTGCCACGAGCGCTTCCGCGCCGACGAGGAGATCCCTGCGGCGGCGGACCACGCCCACGACCTGACGGAGCCCCGCCAGTTCAACCTGATGTTCCGCACCTACCTGGGGCCGACGGTGGAGGATGCGGCGCTGGCCTACCTGCGTCCGGAGACGGCCCAGGGCATGTTCACCAACTTCAAGAACATCCTGGACACGGCGCGGATGAAGCTGCCCTTCGGCATCGCCCAGATCGGGAAGTCCTTCCGCAACGAGATCACGACGGGGAAGTGGCTCTTTCGCCTGCGGGAGTTCGAGATCGCCGAGATCGAGTACTTCGTCCGCCCCGGCAGCGATGAGGCCTGGTTTGAGACCTGGCTGGACCTGTGGGAGGCCTTCTTCGTCGACCTGGGGGTGGCGCGGGAGAACCTGCGCCGCTACGAGCACCCGCCGCAGACGCTGGCCCACTACTCCAAGCGCACCGTGGACCTGCAGTACAGGTTTCCCTTCGGCTGGAGCGAGCTGGCCGGGGTGGCCAACCGCACCGACTACGACCTGCGGCGGCATCAGGAGTTCTCCGGCCGCGACCTCGCCTACTTCGACGAGAGCGACGGGAGCAAGTACCACCCCTACGTCATCGAGCCCACCCTGGGGGTGGAGCGGGCCATGGCGGTCTTCCTCATCGACGCCTACCGGGAGTACCGTGGCGGCCGCGCGGGGAAGGAGGAGGGGCGGGAGGTGGAGGTG
>JBBIIQ010000116.1:0-6132 GCA_037446405.1 Armatimonadota bacterium
AGTCCCAGTGTGGCTGACCACCCTCTCAGGCCAGCTACCCGTCATCGCCTTGGTGGGCCGTTACCCCACCAACTAGCTGATAGGCCGCGGGCCCATCCCGAAGCAGACCTTGCGGACCCTTTCCTCATCAGGCCATGCGGCCCGATGAGGGTATCGGGTATTAGCCCCGGTTTCCCGAGGTTATCCCCGTCTTCGGGGCAGGTTACCCACGTGTTACTCACCCGTTCGCCGGTAGAGTTGAACCCGAGAGCAAGCCCCCGGGCAACCCTCCCTCGACTTGCATGTTTGAGGCACGCCGCCAGCGTTCGTCCTGAGCCAGGATCAAACTCTCCGTCGGAAATCCAAAGGAATTTCCGAGGCCCAAACGCCCTCAGAGCGCTTGGTTCGATGCGGCTCCTTACCACTATGCGGTTTTCAAGGTTCTGGCGGGTACATTCCCCGAGGCATCTTCTATATCTACCAGTCACCCGAGGGGTTGTCAAGCCGAGTCGCTGGCGCGCGGTGGCGCAGCGGGGGCGACGTGGACGCGCCGCAGGAGGAGGCCGCGCGTCCTTGGAATCCCGCTCCGTGTCCTCTCTCCTGCTCGTCCTCGCCCTGGGCATCACCGCCACACTGGGGGCGTATGCCCTCCGCCTCTTTACCGCCGGGGGGGCGGCAGCCGCGCTGGCCGTCGGCGCCGTGGTGCTGCTGGCCGGCGGATGGGGGCTGGCGGTCACGCTGGTGGGGACATTTGCCAGCGCGGCGCTGCTCACCTGGTACCGCCGCGGGGAGAAGGTGCAGCCAGAGCACCGCCGCGGTCGCTCGGCCACCCAGGTCCTGGCCAACGGGACCGTTCCGGCGGTGGCCGCCCTGGCCGGTGCCTTCTTCGATTCCTCGCGGGCGCTCCCGGCGGCAGTTGGCGCCATGGCCGCCACCGCCGCGGACACGTGGGCCACGGAACTCGGCCTGCTCAGCCGGCGGATGCCCCGGCTGATCACCACGGGGGCTGTCGTCCCCCGCGGCCGCTCGGGAGGGATCACTCCCCTGGGCACGGCCAGCGGCGTGGGAGGGGCCTTCTTCGCCGCCGCGCTCGGGCGGCTTGTCCTCTCGGGCGGCACCCTTCGGATCGTCCCTGTGGCCGCAGGCGGCGTGGTGGGGTTCCTGGTCGACAGCCTCCTGGGGGCGACGCTGCAGGCGCGTTACCGGTGTCCCGCCTGCGGTGAGGACGGAGAGGTGCGGCTGTGCGCCTGCGGCGCACAGCGCCGGTTGGCCGGAGGATGGTGGTGGGTGACGAACGATGTGGTCAACGTCGCCGCCACCGCAGCGGGGGCGGCGGTGGCCGCATGCATCTCCCGCTGAGACGGGATGCGTCCCTGGCCCGCGCGCAGACGCTCCGCGCGCCGGCAGAGGTCAGTGGCGGAAGTGCCGCTCCCCGGTGAAGACCATGGCGAGCCCGTGGGCGTCTGCTGCGGCCACCACCTCCCGGTCGCGGACCGATCCTCCCGGTTGGATGACGGCGGTGACCCCCGCGGCCGCCGCCTCCTCGAGCCCGTCGGCGAAGGGGAAGAACCCATCGGAGGCCAGCACGCTGCCGCGGGCCCGCACGCCGGCCCTGGCCACGGCGAGGCGCACGCCGTCCACCCGGCTCGTCTGGCCGCCTCCCACCCCCACCGTCTGCCCGGCGGCGGCCAGGACGATGGCGTTGGAGCGGACGTGCTTGCAGACCAGCCAGGCGAAGCGCAGGTCTGCGAGCTCCTCGGGCGTGGGGGCGCGGCGTGTGACCACCGTCTCCTCCCGGGGCAGGCCGGTCGCGTCGGCGTCCTGCACCAGCAATCCCCCGGGCAGGGAGCGCACCACCCGGGCCGGGGGGAGGCCGGCAGGGGGCAGACTCCCCGTCGTTGCCTGCAGCACGCGGAGGTTCCTGCGCCCGTCCAGCCTGCGCCTGGCGCCCTCCGTCACCTGCGGTGCGATCACCGCCTCCAGGAAGAGGCTCCCCATGGCCTCCACCACAGCGGGGTCAAGGGGCGCGTTGACCGCCAGGATGCCACCGAACGCTGAGGTGGCATCGGCGGCGATGGCACGCCGCACGGCGTCGGCCGCGGTGGCCCCCAGCGCGGCGCCGCAGGGCGTGGCGTGCTTGACCACCACCGCCGCCGGCGGGGTGAGCTCCCGCACCGCCGCCCAGGCCGCATCGAGGTCGGCCAGGTTGTTGTAGGAGAGCGGCTTGCCCTGCAGCAGCTCTGCACCGGCCACCTCGCCGGGTGGCGGCGCCTGCACCGTGTACAGCGCCGCCTGCTGGTGGGGGTTCTCGCCGTAGCGCAGCAGGGCGCGCCGCCAGTAGACGAGGACCAGCGGGTCGGGGAAGGCCTCCTCGCCGGCCAGACGGGCGGCGATGGCCGCGTCATACGCGGCGACGCGGGCGAAGGCGCGCGCGGCCAGCTCGCGGCGCGTCTTCTCCGAGAGGGCGCCGCTGCGCGCCAGCTCCTTCTGCACCGGCACGTACTGGGTCGGATCGCAGACTGCGCCCACACGCTGCCAGTTCTTTGCCGCCGCCCGCAGCAGGGTGACCCCGCCCACGTCGATCCACTCGACGAGGTCCTCCAGGCGCTCCCCGCGCGCCGCCGCCGCCTCGAAGGGATACAGCGTGACCACCACCAGGTCGATAGGCCGGATGCCGTGGCCGGCGAGCTCGGCCAGGTGCTCGGGGCCGCCGGCCAGCACCGCCGCGGCGACGGCCGGGTGCAGGGTCTTCACCCGGCCGCCCAGCAGCTCGGGATACCCGGTCAGCGCAGAGACCTGGGTCACGGGGAGGCCCGCCTCCGCCAGCGCGCGGGCGGTCCCCGCCGTGGCGATCAGCTCAAACCCCAGCTCTGCCAGCGCGGCGGCGAAGGGCACCAGGCCGCTCTTGTCCGAGACGCTGATCAGGGCGCGGCGTTTGAGATCCGTCATCCTCACATCATCCTCCTGCGGCTTGGGCGGCGCGCACCCCGGGGAGGAGCCGTCCGGCGGCGATCGCCCGCACCACCTCCGGGTAGAGCCGGTGCTCGGCCTGGGCGACGCGGGCGGCCAGGGTCTCGGGGGTATCGCCGGGGAGGACAGGGACGGTGGCCTGGGCCAGGATCGGCCCCCCGTCGACGGTCTCGTCCACCAGGTGGATCGTGCAGCCGCTGCAGGTCGCCCCTGAGGCCAGCACCGCCTCGTGCACGCGCAGGCCGTACATGCCACGGCCGCCGAATGCGGGCAGGAGCGCGGGGTGGATATTCAGGATGCGGCCGCGGAACTGCGCCACGAACCAGGGGGAGAGGATGCGCAGGAACCCGGCCAGGCAGACGAGGTCCACCTGGGCCTCGCGCAGCAGCCGCAGCAGGTCCTCCTCGAACTCCCGTCGGGACCTGCCCCGGTGCTCAACCAGGTACGCCTCCACCCCCGCCTGCCGTGCGCGCTCCAGGGCGGGCGCCCCGGCGACGTTGGCGATGACCACCGCCACGGTATACGTGGCGCCGGCCGCGTCCAGCAGCGCCTGGAGGTTGGAGCCGTATCCGGAGGCCAGCACCCCGATGCGTATCAGCCGAACACCACCCCCCGCTCCCCGGGGATGACCTCCCCGATGGACCAGGCCGTCTCCCCGGCCTCCTGCAGCAGGGCCAGGGCGCGCGGCACGTCCGCGGGCGCGACGAGCAAGACCATGCCCACGCCCAGGTTAAAGACCCGGCGCATCTCTTCCTGGTCGAGCGCCCCCAGCCGCTGCAGGAAGGGAAAGATGGGGGGGACGGGCCAGGACGGCTCCAGGCGCGCCTGGAGGCCGGGCGGCAGCACCCGCGGGATGTTCCCGGCCAGCCCCCCGCCGGTGATGTGGGCGGCGGCGTGCACCGGCAGCGCGGCGAAGAGCCGCAGGAGGGCCGGCGCGTAGCAGCGGTGCGGGGCCAGCAGGGCGTCCCCCAGGGACCCACCCAGTGCGGCCTCATGCCGGCGCAGGTCCCGCCCTTCGACCAGCCGGCGGGCCAGGCTGTACCCGTTGGTGTGCAGCCCGGTGGAGGCCAGGCCGATGATCCGGTCGCCTGGCCGGACCTGCGCCGGGCCCAGCTCCGCATCCACCACACCCACCATGGCGCCGGCCACGTCGTAGGCGCCCTCCCGGTAGACCCCCGGCATCTCTGCGGTCTCCCCGCCGACCAGGGGAATCCCCAGCCGGCGGCAGGCCTCGCTCATCCCCTCGACCAGCGCCGCCATCACCGCGGCGTCCAGGCGACCCATGGCCACGTAGTCCGCAAAGCACAGCGGCCTGGCACCGGAGGCGGCCAGGTCGTTGGCGCAGTGCGCCACGATGTCCGCGCCGACCACACGGTCCCGGCCGAGGCGGCGGGCCAGCAGCGTCTTGGTGCCCACGCCGTCCACGGTGAGGGCCAGGCGGTCCGCCCCGGCGGGCAGGCGCAGCACCCCCGCGAACCCGCCCCAGGGGGAGACGTCCGGCCCGAACGTGCGGGCGATGAGCGGACCCAGCGCCCCCAGGAGGCGCGCCTTCCCCACCACGTCGACGCCGGCCTGGCGGTAGGTCAGCGGCCGCGCCACGGGGTCGCCGCGGACGCGCCGCGCGGCTGAAGCGGTTCCCGCTCCAGCGCGGCGCGTCCCGCCTCCTCCTCGGTGGGCACCCGCGTGGGGTACCGCCCGTCCAGGCAGGCCAGGCACAGCGCCTGTGCGGGCAGGTCGAGCGCCTCTACCAGCCCCGCCAGGCTGAGGTAGCCCAGCGAGTCGGCCCCCAGGCGCGCGCGGATCTCCTCCACCGACCGTGTGGCCGCAATGAGCTGGCCGCGGCTGCTGGTGTCGATCCCGTAGAAGCAGGGGAAGCGGATGGGCGGGCTGCTGACGCGCATGTGGACCTGGCGGGCGCCCGCGCGGCGCAGCAGCGCCACGATGCGGGCGCTGGTCGTCCCGCGGACGATGGAGTCGTCCACCAGGACGACCCGCCGTCCCCGGACCACCTCGCGCACGGCGTTGAGCTTGATCTGCACGCCGGCCTGGCGCACGGTCGGGCTGGACTCGATGAAGGTGCGGCCGATGTAGCGGTTCTTGATCAGGCCGATCTCCAGCGGGAGGCCGGCTTCCTCCGCATAGCCCATGGCCGCCGAGCTTCCCGAGTCGGGCACGGGCACCACCAGGTCCGCCGCCGCCGGGTGCTCGCGAGCCAGGATGCGGCCCATGCGGCGGCGCACCCGGTGCACGTTGCGCCCGAACAGCGCCGTGTCCGGCCGAGCGAAGTAGATGTACTCGAAGACGCAGTGGGCGCGGCGGGGGACCTCCAGCACGGGGAAGACGCGGACGCCCTCGGCCGTGCAGGCGACAAGCTCCCCCGGGTCGACCTCGCCCAGCGGCTGTCCGCCGGTGTGGTCGAAGGCGCACGTCTCGGAGGCCAGCATCCAGAAGCCGGGGCCGCCTCCCAGGACCAGCGGCCGGATGCCGTGGCGGTCGCGAAACCCCAGGATGGTCTCGCCCGCCAGCAGCACCACGGTGAAGGCCCCTTCCAGGCGCTCCATCCCGTAGCGGACCGCCTCCAGCAGCGTGGCGGCCGGCGCGCGGGCGATCAGGTGGGCGATCACCTCGGTGTCGGTGCTGGAGGTGAAGACGCACCCTGTCGCCTCCAGGGTGCGGCGCAACGCCGGGGCGTTGATCAGGTTGCCGTTGTGCGCCACGGCCAGCGGCCCCCACGGTGAGGGGACGACGATGGGCTGCGCGTTGGCCAGCGTGGCCGACCCCATGGTGGCGTAGCGGACGTGTCCCACGGCCAGCCACCCCTCCAGCGTCCGGATGGTCTGCGGGGTGAAGACCTGCGCCACCAGGCCGAGGTCACGGTGCACGCGCAGCCTGCAGCCGTCGGAGGCGGCGATCCCCGCGCTCTCCTGGCCGCGGTGCTGCAGCGCGTAGAGCGCCAGGTGTGCCAGCGGAGCCGCCGGCGTGGCCCGGTCGCGGCAGGCCACCGCGGCAACGCCGCACTCCTCCCTCCAGAGCCGCTCCACCACGGCGGCCATCAGCCCATCACCCTTGCCAGGCTCATCCAGGCGCGCCGCAGGCGGGCCGGGGAGAGGTTGAGCCGCGCGCCGCCGGGGACGGCGAGGCGCAGCCCGGTTCCGGAGAGATGGCCGAGCCGGGTCAGGGGGA
>JBBIIQ010000117.1:0-6112 GCA_037446405.1 Armatimonadota bacterium
GACCACAACCTCCTCGCCCCGCTCGAGGCGAAGCGGCCGGCGCAGATCGCCGACGCGGAGCTTGGGGCCCTGCAGGTCGGCGATCAGAGCCAGCGGCCGCCCGCAGGCCCGCTGCGCCTCACGGACGAGGCCGGCCCAGGCAGCGTGCTCCTCCCAGGTGCCGTGGGAGAGGTTGAGTCGGGCCGCGTCCATGCCCGCCTCCACCAGCTCGGCCAGCAGTTCCGCGGAGGGCGGGCGGCCTCCCCGGATGTGGGTGTAGTAAGACTCGACCTCCGCGAGGCTGGCCGGGGAGCCGTAGGCCATGAGCAGGACCGCCTCGCTCACGGCGCCACGCCCACCCCCGCGTGCACCAGGTCGACGAGCCGCCGCAGGTTGTCCACCGGCGTGTGCGGCAGCACCCCGTGCCCCAGGTTGAAGATGTGCCCGGGCCGGCCGGCGGCGGCGCGGAGGATGGCCGCGGTCTGCTCCCGGATCACCTCGAACGGGCCGGCCGCCACCGCGGGGTCGAGGTTGCCCTGGATCGCCCGGGGGCCGATGCGCGCCCAGGCCGCGTCCAGCGCCACGCGCCAGTCCACACCGATGACATCGCCCCCCGCCTCCGCCATCAGCTCCAGCAGGCCCGCCGTGCCCGTGCCGAAGTGGATCGCCGGCACCTGGGGCAGGGCGGCGAAGAGCCGGCGCATGTGCGGCAGCACCGCGCCCCGGTAGTCGTGGGGGCTGAGGCAGCCCACCCACGAGTCGAAGACCTGCAGCACCTGCGCCCCGGCCTCCGCCTGCGCCTGCAGGAAGGCCACTGTGGCGTCTGTGAGGCGCTCCATCAGCCGGTGCCAGACCTCGGGGGCGCCGTGGATCATCGCCTTCACCCGCAGGAATTGCCGCGAGGGCCCACCCTCGACGAGGTAGGAGGCCAGCGTGAACGGCGCGCCGGCGAACCCGATCAGGGGGACCGGCGACGCCCGGCGCACCAGAGCGACCGCCTCCAGCAGGGCCGGGGTGTGCTGGTAGGGGTCGAAGGGCCGCAGCCGCTCCACGTCGGCGGCGCTGCGCAGCGGCGTGGCCACCACCGGACCCACACCCTCGCGGATCTCCACCGCTACGCCCATCCCGGGCAGGGGCAGGGTGATGTCGGCAAAGAGGATGGCCGCGTCCACCCCCAGGCGGCGCACGGGCTGCAGGGTCACCTCGGCGCACAGCTCGGGGTGTCGCGTGATCTCCACGATGCTGTAGCGCTCGCGGACCGCCCGGTACTCTGGAAGCGCCCGCCCGGCCTGGCGCATGAACCACACCGGGGTGCCTCCGGCCGGCTGGCGGCGGCAGGCGCGCAGGAACGCCTCGTTCACGTCGCCGCCTCCCGCGCGGCGGCCACCGCGGCGGCCACCTCCGCCTCCCCGTGGGCCAGGGTGAGGAACCACGCCTCGAACTGGGAAGGCGGCAGGAGAATCCCCCGGGCCAGCATGGCGTGGAAGAAGCGGGCGAAGGCCGCGGTGTCGCACTCCACGGCCTGCGCGTGGTCGGCGGGGGGCGTCTCCCGGAAGAAGACGGTGAGCATGGCGCCGACCTGCGTCACTGCGGCCCGCCCGGCCAGCGCGGCGCGCAGCCCAGCAGCCAGCGAGGCGGCGCGCTCCTCCAGCGAGCGATAGACTCCGGGGTCGGCCAGGCGGCGCAGCACCGCCGCGCCCGCGGCCATGGCCACGGGGTTCCCCGACAGGGTACCCGCCTGGTAGACAGGGCCCAGCGGGGCCACCCGCTCCATGATCTCCCGCCGGCCGCCGTAGGCCCCCACGGGCAGCCCGCCGCCGATGACCTTGCCCAGGCAGGTCAGGTCGGGGGTGACGCCGTAGCGCGCCTGCGCCCCGCCCAAGGCGACGCGGAAGCCGGTGATCACCTCGTCGAAGACCAGCAGGGCGCCGTGCGCGGCGGTCAGGTCGCGCAGCGCCGGCAGGAACTCCGGGTGCGGGGGGACGACGCCCATGTTGGCGGCCACCGGCTCGACGATCACCGCGGCAATCTCCTCCCCGAGCTGGCGAAACAGCGCGGCGACGGCGTCCACATCGTTGTAGGGCGCCACCAGCGTGTCCCGCACGGCGGCAGCGGGCACGCCGGCGGAGCCCGGCAGCCCCAGGGTGGTCACGCCCGAGCCGGCCTGCACCAGGAGCATGTCGGCGTGCCCGTGGTAGCACCCGGTGAACTTGACGATCTTCTCCCGGCCGGTGAAGGCGCGGGCCAGGCGCAGAGCGCTCATGGTGGCCTCGGTGCCGGAGCTGACGAAGCGCAGCCGCTCCATGGCGGGGAAGGCCGCCTGGATCAGGCCGCCCAGCTCGACCTCCTCCGGGGTGGGCGTCCCGAAGCTGGTTCCCCGGGCGGCAGCCGCCTGGACCGCTTCCACCACCTCGGGGGCGGCGTGGCCCAGGATCACCGCTCCCCAGGAGGCGATGAAGTCCAGGAGGCGACACCCCTCCGCGTCCCACACATAGGCGCCGGAGCCGCGGGCGATGAAGCGGGGCGTCCCGCCCACAGCGCCGAAGGCCCGCACCGGGCTGTTCACCCCGCCGGGGAAGAGCTGCTGCGCCCGGGCGAAGAGGTCCGCGTTGGTCGTCCCCGTCACGGCTGGTAGGGGCAGAGAGGGTCGCTTCCCATCTCGTCGCCGGTCCAGGCGTAGGCTCTGGCGCGGGAGCCGCCGCAGATGGCCTTGAAGGAGCAGTCGCCGCACTTGCCCGAGAGGCGATCCACGTCGCGCAGGCGGACAAACAGGGGCGCTGCCCGGTAGAGGTCGACGATGCTGGACGCGCGCACGTTCCCGGCGGCCAGCGGCAGGAACCCCGAGGGGTAGACCTCTCCGGTGTGCGAGACGAACATGATCCCGTTGCCGTCGCGCACGCCGAACCCGCGCCCCACCGGTGTGCGGGCGATGGCCGCATCATCCATCCCCGCCGCCCGCATGCGCACCACGGCCACGCGCCGGTAGTGGGTGGCCTCAGTGGTCTTGATGGCGAAGGGGGCGTCCCGGGAGAGGTCGAGCAGCCAGTGGAAGAGCCGCTCGGACTGGCCGGGCGTGATCTCCCGCAGCAGCCGGCCGCGGCCCACGGAGATGAGGAAGAAGAGGCTCCAGCGCATGATGTCCAGGCCGCGCAGCAGGGCGTAGAGGTCCGGCAGGTCCTCCAGCGTCTCCGCCGTGACCAGCGTGTTGATCTGCAGGGGGATACGGGCCGCGCGCACCCAGCGGGCCGCCTGCAGCGTGACGTCGAAGCAGCCGGGGACGCCGCGGAAGGCGTCGTGGCGCTCGGCCGTGGACCCGTCCAGGGACAGCGACATGCTCTGGGTCCCCGCCGCCGCCAGGCGGCCGATCACCTCCCGGGTGAGCAGGACCGTCCCGCTGGGGGCCAGGGAGACGCCGAAGCCCAGCTCCACCGCCGCGGCGATCAGATCACACAGGTCGGGACGCTTCAGGGGGTCGCCCCCGGTGATCACAAGGTGGGGCAGCGGCTGGCCGAACCGCCGCGCCTCCCGCAGCATCGCCCGCCCCTGCTCCGTGGAGAGCTCGCCTGGGTGGCGCGCCGCCACGGCCTCGGCGCGGCAGTGGCGGCAGGCCAGGTCGCAGGCGCGCGTCACCTCCCAGTAGATCAGCAGCGGTGCCCGGGAGAAGACGTAGGGGACGATGCCCTCCGTGGGGGTCTGGCGCGGCTGTGTCTCCAGCGGTCGCATGGCTCCTCCTATCCCAAGAGGTGCAGTGCCTCCTCCAGCGGTCGGTGGATGCCGGTGAGGATGGGCACGTCGCGCACGGTGGCCCGCCGCGCCTCCGTCTCCCGCAGGGCCATGACCAAGTCCTGGAAGGCGCGCAGGTCGTCCGTCTCGTAGGTGACGATGAACTCCTGGTCGTCCAGGCCGAAGGAGTAGGCCAGGCACTGCCGCACCTGGGGGTACTCGCGCCCCACCCTGATGTGCTCGGCCATGATCTTCTGCCGTTCGGCCCGCGGGGTGAGGTACCAGTCGGCCGACTTGACGAAGGGATAGACGATCAGGTAGCGGGACCGCTCTCCCGCCAGCATGGCCTGCTCCTGCTCGCTGGCCCGCTGCACGTACACCGAGGGGCGCAGCAGCCCCAGCAGCGAGTGCGCCGGGGCGCACCAGCGGCCCACCCCGGAGCGCAGCAGCAGGCTGGCCGTCTCCTCCAGGTCCTCCGGCGTAGCCCCCAGGCGCCAGAGGAGGAGCTGGGCGTCGGCGCGCAGGCCGACCATGGAGTAGGTGTGCGTGGTCACCCGCCGCCCGCCCTCGGCCGCCGCCGCGGCAAAGGCGGCCAGGTCCGCCTCCCGCTCGGCCGCCGCCACCCGCCGCCAGGCGGGGTCCAGGCGTAGGGTGAGGACGTGGACGAAGGACCCCTCGCTCATTTGATCAGGCGCGCCGCCTCCTTGGCAAAGTAGGTGATGATCACATCGGCGCCGGCGCGGGCGATGGCGGTGAGGATCTCCAGGGCCGCGGCCGGCCCGTCCAGCCAGCCGCGCTCGGCGGCGGCCATGACCATGGCGTACTCCCCGCTGACGTTGTAGGCGGCCAGCGGCACAGGAACCACGTCGCGCGCGGCGCGGATGACGTCCAGGTAGGCCAGCGCCGGCTTGACCATGACCAGGTCGGCGCCCTCCTCCACGTCCAGGGCAATCTCCCGCAGGGCCTCGCGGACGTTGGGCGGGTCCATCTGGTAGCCACGGCGGTCGCCGAACTGCGGGGCCGAGCCGGCGGCCTCGCGGAAGGGGCCGTAGAAGACCGACGCGTACTTGGCCGAGTACGCCATCACCGCCACCTCGGTCTGCCCGGCGGCGTCCAGCGCCCTGCGGATGGCGCCCACCTGGCCGTCCATCATGGCGCTGGGGGCGACGATGTCCGCCCCCGCCGCCGCCAGTGCCGTGGCGGTGCGCGCCAACAGGTCCAGCGTCTCGTCGTTGTCCACCTGCCCGTCGCGGATGACACCACAGTGGCCGTGGGTCGTGTACTCGCACAGGCAGACGTCGGCGGCGATCAGCAGTTCCGGGTCGGCGTCGCGCAGCGCGCGGATGGCCTGGGGGACGACCCCGTCGGGGTCGTAGGCGCCGCTGCCTGTGGCGTCCTTGCTCTCGGGGATGCCGAAGAGCAGCACCGCGCGGATGCCCAGGCGGCGCAGCTCGGCGGCCTCCCCGGCCAGCTGGTCCACGGCAAGGCGAAACTGCCCGGGCATAGGGCCGATGGGCTCGCGGATCCCCCGCCCGGGGCGCACGAAGAGCGGGTAGACGAACCGCTCCGGGGTGAGCCGGGTCTCGCGGGCCAGGGCCCGCAGCGCGGCGGTCCGCCGCAGCCGGCGCGGGCGGCGGACGAGGTCATGCCGAATGGTGAGCTGCTGCACGTGCCTCCCTCCTCTGCAGTGCGGCGATCAGGCCGTCGGTGGTGTGCTCGGCGGCGACCAGGCCAGGGTTCAGCCCCAGCTCCCGCGCGGCGCGCGCCGTCACCGGCCCGATGCAGGCCACGAGGACGCCGGCCAGCGCCGCCGCGGGTTCGTCCACCAGCCGGGCAAAGCCGCGCACGGTGGAGCCGCTGGTGAAGAGGACGGCGTCGATCCCCTCAGCCAGGAGACGGCGCAGCGGCTCGCGCGATTCCTCCGGCCCCTCGACGGTGCGGTAGGCCACCACCTGGTCGACGTGCGCCCCCCGCTGCCGCAGCAGCCGGGGCAGCTCCGGTGAAGCGGCGTCTGCGCGCGGCAGCAGGATGCGCCGCCCGCCGACATCGCCCAGGCCGCCGGCGATAGCCGCGGTGAGGTAGCGGTCGGGGACGAAGGCGGCCGTCATGCCCTCGGCTTGCAGCGCCTCCGCGGTGGCCGGCCCCACCGCCGCCCAGCGGGGGACGGCGGGGAGGGGCAGGCCCAGCCGGCGCAGGCGCTGGAAGACCGCGCGTACGCCGGCGGCGCTGGTGACGACGACCCAGTCGTAGGTGTCCAGCCGGCGCAGCGCCGCATCCAGCGGCCCACCCGCCTCGACCTCCAGCAGGGCCACCGTGGGGATCCACCGCGCGTCCCATCCGAGAGCCTGCAGGCGCGCGCAGAGGTCGCGTCCGTCGGGGCGGGTCACCAGGATCCGCCGGCTCACGCCTG